>NZ_JBSGZP010000012.1:0-31140 GCF_053611065.1 Streptomyces sp. NPDC054840 | reverse complement strand
CCCCCGGAAGGGGCGGGCCCGTTCAGAGCCGATCAAGCAAGCTCGATCCCGAAGCGGGATCAGGCCTCCTTGGTCTCCTCGGCGGGGGTCTCGACAGCCTCCGCCTCCTTGACCGCGCGCTTGGTGGCGGCCTCGGCCTCACCGGTGGCCTGCTGGGCGACCGTAAGGGCCTCGACCAGCTCGATCACGGCCATCGGGGCGTTGTCGCCACGACGGTTGCCGATCTTGGTGATGCGCGTGTAACCACCGGGGCGGTTCTCGTAGCGCGGGGCGATCTCGGTGAACAGCGTGTGCACGATGCTCTTGTCCGTGATCGTCTGCAGCACCAGGCGACGGTTGTGGATGTCGCCCTTCTTGGCCTTGGTGACCAGACGCTCGGCGTAGGGACGCAGGCGGCGGGCCTTGGCCTCGGTGGTGGTGATGCGGCCGTGCTCGAAGAGCGCCTTCGCGAGGTTCGCGAGGAGGTGCTTCTCGTGCGCGGCGGAACCGCCCAGACGGGCACCCTTTGCGGGACGCGGCATGGTGTTACTCCTTCATATCTGCACCGGCCGTGTCAGGTACCGGTGTCAGTTCCCCCGAGGCGGATGCCGCGGGAAAGTCTTTGTTCGAACCCGGCCGGCGACCCAGGCCAAAGGCCTCAGCCGCCGGCGGCGGGGTGAATCAGTACTGCTCGGTCTCGACGAAACCGGCGTCGGCGTCGTCGTCGGCGCCGAAGGCGTCGGCGGCGGCGGTCGGGTCGAATCCGGGCGGGCTGTCCTTGAGGGCCAGGCCCATGCCGGCCAGCTTCGCCTTGACCTCGTCGATCGACTTCGCACCGAAGTTGCGGATGTCGAGCAGGTCCGCCTCGGAGCGGGCGACGAGCTCACCCACGGAGTGGATGCCCTCGCGCTTGAGGCAGTTGTACGAGCGGACCGTGAGCTCGAGCTCCTCGATCGGCAGCGCCAGATCGGCGGCCAGGGCGGCATCCGTCGGGGACGGGCCCATGTCGATGCCCTCGGCGTCGATGTTGAGCTCGCGCGCCAGACCGAACAGCTCGACCAGGGTCTTACCGGCGGACGCCATGGCGTCACGCGGGCGCATGGCCTGCTTGGTCTCGACGTCGACGATCAGCTTGTCGAAGTCGGTGCGCTGCTCGACTCGGGTCGCCTCGACCTTGTAGGTGACCTTGAGGACCGGGCTGTAGATGGAGTCGATCGGGATACGGCCGATCTCCTGGCCCAGCTGCTTGTTCTGGACGGCGGAGACGTAGCCGCGACCGCGCTCGACGGTCAGCTCCATCTCCAGCTTGCCCTTGCCGTTGAGCGTGGCGAGGACCAGGTCCGGGTTGTGCACCTCGACACCGGCCGGGGGGGCGATGTCAGCAGCGGTGACCAGGCCGGGACCCTGCTTGCGCAGGTACATCACGACCGGCTCGTCGTGCTCCGAGGAGACGACCAGCTGCTTGATGTTGAGGATGATGTCGGTGACGTCTTCCTTGACACCCGGCACGGTGGTGAACTCGTGCAGGACGCCGTCCACGCGGATGCTGGTGACAGCGGCACCCGGGATGGAGGACAGGAGAGTACGACGCAGGGAGTTGCCGAGGGTGTAACCGAAGCCCGGCTCCAGCGGCTCGATCACGAACCGCGAGCGGTACTCGTCGACGACCTCTTCGGTCAGCGAAGGACGCTGAGCGATAAGCATGTCTGTGTTCCTTCATTCGTGGACGCCCACTATTTGACGCCCGACGGGATGCCGTACCAGAGGTACGGCTACTGCAAGGGTACGGGCGGCACGTCCCCCGAAGAGGTCGTACCGCCCGGACACTCAAGAACGCACAGGTGCGTCCGCTGCGTCAGACGCGGCGGCGCTTCGGCGGGCGGCAGCCGTTGTGCGGGGTGGGGGTGACGTCCTGGATCGAGCCGACCTCGAGGCCGGTGGCCTGGAGGGAGCGGATCGCGGTCTCGCGGCCGGAGCCCGGACCCTTCACGAAGACGTCAACCTTGCGCATGCCGTGCTCCTGCGCGCGACGGGCGGCCGACTCGGCGGCCATCTGCGCGGCGAAGGGGGTGGACTTGCGCGAGCCCTTGAAGCCGACGTGGCCGGCGGAGGCCCAGGAGATCACGTTGCCCGAGGGGTCGGTGATCGAAACGATGGTGTTGTTGAACGTGCTCTTGATGTGGGCGTGCCCGTGAGCGACGTTCTTCTTTTCCTTGCGGCGCACCTTCTTGGCAGCGCCCTGACGACCCTTGGGGGGCATCTAAATCTCCTACGGGAGGTGGTCGGTCCTACAGCGCAAGACCGCTGAACAGGACTACTTCTTGCCCGGCTTCTTCTTACCGGCGATCGCGCGACGCGGGCCCTTGCGGGTACGCGCGTTCGTGCTGGTGCGCTGACCGTGCACCGGCAGGCCACGACGGTGGCGGATGCCCTGGTAGCACTGGATCTCGATCTTGCGGCGGATGTCGCCCTGGATCTCGCGGCGGAGGTCACCCTCGGTACGGAGGTTGGCGTCCACGTACTCGCGGATCTTGACGAGGTCCTCTTCGGCCAGGTCACGAACGCGGGTGTTCGGGTTCACACCAGTGGCCGCAAGGATCTCCTTGGACCGGGTGCGACCGACACCGAAGACGTAGGTAAGTGCGATCTCCACGCGCTTTTCGCGCGGGATGTCAACACCGGAAACGCGTGCCATTCAATGGCTCCTGTGTGTTCGGGGGTCTTCAGCAGAACCGACCCCGACCGCCGACCACCCGAAAGTGGGTGATGGTACGCCCGGGTCCCCGGCCCCCGCCGGAGGTACCGCCGGCCCCATGAAGGGCTGGGCGGGTTCTGCGTATGTACGTTTTCTTACGTCGCGCGAAGAACTGCGGAAGGCAGGTCGGTCGGCGTGCGTCAGCCCTGGCGCTGCTTGTGGCGCAGGTTGTCGCAGATGACCATGACCCGGCCGTGACGGCGGATCACCTTGCACTTGTCGCAGATCTTCTTGACGCTCGGCTTGACCTTCATGTTGGTGAGGTTCTCCGGGTCAGTGCCACCACCCGCACCGGGACGGACGCCCAGGCAGGAGTGAGGACAAGATCTACTTGTATCGGTAGACGATCCGGCCACGCGTGAGGTCGTACGGGGAGAGCTCCACGACAACCCGGTCATCAGGGAGGATGCGGATGTAGTGCATGCGCATCTTGCCGCTGATGTGCGCGAGGACCTTGTGACCGTTCTGGAGTTCCACCTTGAACATCGCGTTCGGGAGGGACTCGATCACGGTGCCCTCGATTTCGATGGCACCTTGCTTCTTGGCCACGCTTCGCCTTTCGAATCGGCTACCTTGATCGGCCTCGTGCGCCATGCAGGCATGGGAGTGCACGAGAGCCGACGAGTCAGTCTACGACAGGGCACCCGGAAAGACGAATCCGGAAAGTTTGCCCCAGAGTCTAGATCATTAACCGAGGGGGTCCGGAGCCGTGGTGACTCCGTACTCCGCCAGCTTCGCCTTGCCGCAGTCCGGGCTGGTCAGGACGATGGGACCGGCCTCCGTCAGCGCGATGGAGTGCTCCCAGTGCGAGGACCAGGTGCCGTCCGTCGTGATGACCGTCCAGTCGTCCGAAAGGACCTCCGTCTGGGCGGTTCCCAGGGAGACCATCGGCTCGATCGCCAGGCAGAGGCCCGGAACGAGCTTGATCCCCTTGCCCCGCTTGCGCGAGACGTAGTTCAGCAGGTGGGGGTCCATGTGCATCTCGGACCCGATGCCGTGGCCGCCGTAGTCCTCGATGATGCCGAACCTGCCAAGGCTGTGCTCACCGGTGGAGGGGCGGGGCTGGCGCTTGATGTACGTCTCGATCGCCTTGGAGATGTCCACGAGGCGGTTGCCGAGCTTCATGGCGGCGATACCGGCCCACATCGACTCCTCGGTCACCCGCGACAGCTCCACGAGCTCAGGGGCGTGCCCGGTGCCGACGAAGGCCGTGTACGCGGCGTCGCCGTGCCAGCCGTCCACGATCGCGCCGGCGTCGATCGAGATGATGTCGCCGTCCTTGAGGACCGTCTTGTCGTCCGGGATGCCGTGGACGACGACCTCGTTCACCGAGGTGCAGATGGTCGCGGGGAAGCCGCCGTAGCCGAGGAAGTTCGACTTGGCACCGGCGTCGGCGATGACCTTGCGGGCCACCATGTCCAGATCCCGCGTCGTGGCGCCCGGTACGGCCGCCTCACGGGTCGCAGCGTGGATCGCGGCGACGACCAGCCCCGCCTCGCGCATCTTCGCGATCTGCTCGGGGGTCTTGATCTGGACCATGGGAAATGCCTTCCACCTTCGGATTTGCGTTGTTCAGGTCTTCATCAACAGTAAGGCCGCGATGTCCTGGGGACACCGCGGCCGTACCTGCGCACAAAGGGTTACTACTTCTTGAGGGCGTCCATCGCGCGCTTCGTGACGTCCGCGACCTCACCGAGGGCCGGGATGGTCACCAGCAGGCCCTGGTCCTTGTAGTAGTCGATGATCGGCTCGGTCTGCGTGTGGTAGACCTCCAGCCGGTTGCGCACCGTGGCCTCGGAGTCGTCGCCGCGCTGGTACAGCTCGCCGCCGCAGGTGTCGCAGACACCCTCGGCCTTCGGCGGGGCGTACGTCACGTGGAAGACGTGCGAGGAGTCGTTGCGGCAGATCCGGCGACCGGCGATCCGCTTGACGACCTCGTCCTCCTCGACCTCCAGGTCGAGGACGGCGTCGAGCTTCATGCCTTCGGCCTGGAGCATCACGTCGAGCGCCTCGGCCTGCGAGACGTTGCGCGGGAATCCGTCGAGCAGGAAGCCGTTCACGGCGTCCGGCTGCTCCATACGGTCCTTCGCCATGCCGATGGTCACCTCGTCGGGCACCAGGTCGCCGGCGTCCATGTACGCCTTCGCCTGCTTGCCCAGGTCGGTGCCCTGGCTGATGTTGGCCCGGAACAGGTCGCCCGTGGAGATGTGCGGAATCGACAGGTTCTTGGCAAGGAACGCGGCCTGCGTTCCCTTGCCCGCACCGGGCGGTCCAACGAGGACGATTCGCATCAGCGGAGGAACCCTTCGTAATTACGCTGCTGGAGCTGGCTCTCGATCTGCTTCACGGTTTCCAGACCCACACCCACGATGATCAGGATGCTCGTCCCGCCGAACGGGAAGTTCTGGTTCGCTCCGAAGCCGGCCAACGCCATCGTCGGCACAAGAGCGATGAGACCCAGGTACAGCGACCCCGGCCAGGTGATCCGGTTGAGTACGTAGCTCAGGTACTCGGCGGTGGGCCGACCGGCGCGGATGCCCGGGATGAACCCACCATACTTCTTCATGTTGTCTGCAACTTCCTCGGGGTTGAACGAGATCGCCACGTAGAAGAACGCGAAGAAGACGATCAGGAGGAAGTAGGTCGCGATGTAGTACGGGTGATCGCCCTTGACGAAGTGCTTCTGGATCCAGTTGGCCCAGCCCGCGGTGGACCCGCTGAACTGCACGATCAGCGCCGGGATGTAGAGCAGCGACGAGGCGAAGATGACGGGGATGATGCCCGCCTGGTTCACCTTGAGCGGGATGTAGGTCGACGTACCGCCGTACGCACGGCGGCCGATCATGCGCTTCGCGTACTGGACCGGGATCCGGCGCTGCGCCTGCTCGACGAAGACCACCAGTCCGACCATCGCGAGGCCCACGAGCATCACGACACCGAACTCGACCCAGCCGTCCGCGATCTTGCCCTGGAGCTTGATCTGCCAGAGGGCGCCGATGAAACCGGCGGCGATCGAGATGAACATGAGGATCGACATGCCGTTGCCGATGCCGCGGTCGGTGATCAGCTCACCGAGCCACATGACGACGCAGGTACCGGCGGTCATGGTGATCACCATGACGACCGTGGTGAAGATCGAGCGGTCGGGGACGATCTGGCTGGCGGCCTGGCAGCCCTGGAACAGGGCGCCGGTGCGGGCCGTGGCGACGAGGCCCGTGCCCTGCAGGATCGCGAGCGCGACCGTCAGATAGCGCGTGTACTGAGTGATCTTCGCCGTGCCGGACTGTCCCTCTTTTTTGAGGGTCTCCAGCTTCGGGATGACCACGGTCAGCAGCTGCAGGATGATGCTCGCCGTGATGTAGGGCATGATGCCGAGCGCGAAGATCGTGATCTGCAGCAGCGCACCGCCGCTGAACATGTTGACCAAGCCGAACAGCCCATTGCTGCTGCCTGCCTGCTCCACACAGATCTGGACGTTCTTGTAGCTCACGCCGGGTACCGGGACGTGGGACCCGAGCCGGAACAGCACGATGATGCCGAGCGTGAAGAGCAGCTTCTTGCGCAGGTCGGGCGTCTTGAACGCCCGGGCGAACGCGGTGAGCACGGTGCCTCCTGCGACCCCCGCGCTACTGCGTCAGAGGTGACGGTCTGAGGGATCGACGAATACGACAAAGCAAAGGTGCACGCCACCTTACCGGCGAGTGTGCCTTCCGTGGAACGACCGACCGGGGATGCCCCATATGTGAGGCATCCCCGGTCGGGTTTCGAGCTATTCAGCCACTGAAATCGTCTTAGACGAGCTCGGTGACGGTGCCGCCGGCAGCGGCAATCTTCTCCTTGGCGGAGGCGGAGACGGCGTCAACCGAAACCTGCAGCGCCACGGAGATCTCGCCCTGGCCCAGGACCTTGACGAGGCTGTTCTTGCGAACCGCGCCCTTGGCGACCAGGTCGGCCACCGTGACTTCTCCACCCTCGGGGTAGAGAGCGCCGAGCTTGTCCAGGTTCACGACCTGGAACTCGGTGCGGAACGGGTTCTTGAAGCCCTTGAGCTTCGGCAGACGCATGTGGAGGGGCATCTGCCCGCCCTCGAAGCGCTGCGGGATCTGGTAACGGGCCTTCTGGCCCTTCGTACCACGACCGGCCGTCTTACCCTTCGACGCCTCACCACGACCGACACGGGTCTTCGCGGTCTTGGCACCGGGGGCGGGACGGAGGTTGTGGGCCTTCAGCGGGCTGTTCTCAGCCATGTTAGTCAACCTCCTCAACCGTCACGAGGTGGCGGACGGTCTGCACCATTCCGCGGAACTCGGGGCGGTCCTCCTTGACGACCACGTCGTTCAGGCGCTTGAGCCCGAGCGAACGCAGAGTGTCGCGGTGGTTCTGCTTGCTGCCGATGTACGACTTCGTCTGCGTGATCTTGAGGCGAGCCATTACGCACCCGCCCCAGCACGTGCACGAAGCAGAGCCGCGGGGGCGACGTCCTCGAGGGGCAGACCACGGCGAGCCGCGATCTCCTCGGGACGCTGCAGGCCCTTGAGCGCTGCGACGGTCGCGTGCACGATGTTGATCGCGTTCGACGAACCGAGCGACTTCGACAGGATGTCGTGTACGCCGGCGCACTCCAGAACGGCGCGCACCGGGCCACCGGCGATAACACCGGTACCGGGGGAAGCCGGCTTCAGGAGCACGACGCCGGCGGCACGCTCGCCCGTGATCGGGTGAGGGATCGTGCCCTGGATGCGCGGAACCTTGAAGAAGGACTTCTTGGCTTCCTCGACACCCTTGGCGATGGCCGCGGGAACTTCCTTGGCCTTGCCGTAACCGACACCTACAGTGCCGTCACCGTCGCCCACCACGACCAGCGCGGTGAAGCTGAAGCGGCGACCACCCTTGACAACCTTGGCGACGCGGTTGATCGCGACAACGCGCTCAACGTAAGCGGTCTTCTCGGCGGCAGGGCCACCGTCGCGACCCTTCCGGTCCCGCCGCTCGCCGCCACCGGCACCGCTTCCGCGGCGCTGGGGTCCAGCCATTGGATTACCTCTCTCTGTTACGTCCGTGAGTCCCGGAACCGGGGCTTAGAACTTCAGCCCGGCTTCGCGGGCGGCGTCAGCCAGAGCGGCAATGCGCCCGGCGTATCGGTTGCCACCGCGGTCAAAGACAACGGTCTCGACGCCGGCAGCCTTCGCACGCTCGGCCACGAGCGCGCCGACGGCCTGGGCCTGGGCGCTCTTGTCGCCTTCGCCACCGCGGATCGAGGTGTCCAGGGTCGACGCCGACGCCAGGGTGTGACCCTGGAGGTCGTCGATGACCTGAGCAACGATGTTGCGGTTGGAACGCGTCACGACGAGGCGCGGACGCTCCGCCGTACCCGACACGTTCTTGCGAATGCGGATGTGGCGGCGAGCCTTGGCAGCGCGCTTGTACGCGTCGCCCTTGGCGATCTTCACACCGTATGCCATGGCTACTTACCAGCCTTTCCGACCTTGCGGCGGATGACTTCGCCGGCGTACTTGACACCCTTGGCCTTGTACGGGTCGGGCTTCCGCAGCTTGCGGATGTTGGCGGCGACCTCGCCGACCTTCTGCTTGTCGATGCCCTCGACCGAGAACTTGGTCGGCGACTCGACCTTGAAGGAGATGCCCTCGGGCGCCTCCACCAGGATCGGGTGGCTGTAACCCAGCTGGAACTCCAGGTTGGAGCCCTTCGCCAGGACACGGTAACCGACACCGCTGATCTCGAGAGCCTTGACGTATCCCGTGGTCACACCGGTGATCATGTTCGCCACCAGCGTGCGGGACAGGCCGTGCAGGGCCTTGTTCTGACGCTCGTCGTTCGGACGGGTGACGTTAAGAACGCCGTCCTCGCCCTTCACAACGGCGATGGGAGCCTTGACGGTGTGGGAAAGGGAACCCTTGGGGCCCTTCACCGCGACCGTGCTGCCATCGATGGTGACGTCCACACCGGCGGGAACCTGGATGGGGAGCTTGCCGATTCGCGACATTGCTTTTCCTCCGTTCCCGACTACCAGACGTAGGCGAGGACTTCCCCACCTACGCCCTTCTTGCCTGCCTGCTGGCCGGTGAGCAGACCGTGGGACGTGGAGATGATCGCCACGCCCAGGCCGCCGAGCACCTTCGGCAGGTTGGTGGACTTCGCGTACACGCGCAGACCGGGCTTCGAGATCCGCTTGATGCCCGCGATGGAGCGCTCACGGTTCGGCCCGAACTTCAGCTCGAGGACGAGGTTCTTGCCGACCTCGGCGTCCTCGACCTTCCAGCCGGTGATGAAACCCTCCTGCTTGAGGATCTCTGCGATGTGCGACTTGATCTTGCTGTGCGGCATCACGACAGAGTCGTGGTACGCCGAGTTAGCGTTACGCAGACGGGTCAGCATGTCTGCGATCGGGTCAGTCATGGTCATGAAGTGGCCTTCGGCCTCTCTCGCCGGGGTTTCCTGTATGCGCCATCCCTCTCCCCACTCAGTGGCGGGACGGGTGCGGTGCGGGGACCTACGGCGTAGTAAGTCGATAGGGCGGTGGACGCCCAACCCCACAAGCCTACGGCATGAGGAGCTGGGCACCCACCGACCAGATGCTTACCGAGAGTCTCTGGAACTTCCCAAGTCCTTACGGACGGAAGGGAATTACCAGGAGCTCTTGGTCACGCCCGGCAGCTCGCCACGGTGAGCCATCTCACGAAGGCAGACGCGGCACAGGCCGAACTTGCGGTACACGGAGTGGGGGCGACCGCAGCGCTGGCAGCGGGTGTACGCACGCACACCGAACTTGGGCTTACGGGCAGCCTTCGCGATGAGAGCCTTCTTCGCCATCTCGCTTACGCCTCCTTGAAGGGGAAGCCGAGGTGACGAAGGAGCGCGCGGCCCTCAGCGTCGTTGGTCGCCGTGGTGACCACGGTGATGTCCATACCCCGGGTACGGTCGATCTTGTCCTGGTCGATCTCGTGGAACATGACCTGCTCCGTGAGACCGAAGGTGTAGTTACCACGGCCGTCGAACTGCTTCGGCGACAGACCACGGAAGTCACGGATACGCGGCAGCGCGAGCGACAGCGTACGGTCCAGGAACTCCCACATGCGGTCACCACGGAGGGTGACGTGGCAGCCGATCGGCTGACCCTCGCGCAGCTTGAACTGCGCGATGGACTTGCGGGCCTTCGTGACGGCCGGCTTCTGACCGGTGATCGTCGTCAGGTCCTTGATGGCGCCGTCGATCAGCTTGGAGTCGCGGGCGGCGTCGCCCACACCCATGTTGACCACGATCTTCACGAGGCCGGGGATCTGCATGACGTTCTCGTAGGAGAACTCCTCACGCAGCTTGCCCGCGATGTCCTCGCGGTACTTCGTCTTGAGACGCGGAGTGGTAGCCATCAGATGTCCTCACCCGTCCGCTTGGCAACGCGGATCTTGTTGCCCTCGTCGTCGAAGCGGTAGCCGACGCGGGTGACGACCTTCTTGCCGTCCTTCTCCACAACCAGCTGAACGTTGCTGACGTGGACCGGGGCCTCGGTGATCACAATGCCACCGGCCTGGTTCTGCGCAGCCTTGGTGTGCTTCTTGACCCGGTTGACACCCTCGACGAGGACACGGTTGTCGGCGGGGAAGGCAACGATGACCTTGCCCTGCTTGCCCTTGTCCTTACCGGTGATGACCTGAACCAGGTCGCCCTTCTTGATCTTCATGCTTACAGCACCTCCGGCGCGAGCGAGATGATCTTCATGAACTTCTTCTCGCGCAGCTCACGGCCCACCGGGCCGAAGATACGGGTGCCGCGAGGGTCGCCGTCGTTCTTCAGAATGACGGCGGCGTTCTCGTCAAAGCGGATGTACGAGCCGTCCTGGCGGCGACGCTCCTTGACGGTGCGAACGATGACAGCCTTGACGACGTCACCCTTCTTCACGTTGCCACCGGGGATCGCGTCCTTGACGGTGGCGACGATGACGTCACCGATGCCCGCGTAGCGGCGACCGGAACCACCGAGAACACGGATGCAAAGGATTTCCTTGGCACCAGTGTTGTCGGCGATACGCAGTCGCGACTCCTGCTGGATCACGTGTATCTCCTGTTTGTCTGCCGGTTCCCGGCGGGGGCTTCACTCCGGAGAGCGTCGCCCCCACCGAGCCTGGCGGAACGAACCTAAGGGAAACCCCTCAGGTGCTTACTTGGCCTTCTCGAGGATCTCGACGATGCGCCAGCGCTTGCTCGCCGACAGCGGACGCGTCTCCATGATGAGGACGCGGTCGCCGACGCCGGCAGCGTTCTGCTCGTCGTGAGCCTTGAGCTTGTTCGTACGGCGGATGACCTTGCCGTACAGGGCGTGCTTCACGCGGTCCTCGACGGCGACGACGACGGTCTTGTCCATCTTGTCGCTGACGACCAGACCCTCACGGGTCTTGCGGAAACCGCGCTCGGTCTTCTCAGTCACGTTGTTCTCGCTCATCAGGCGCTCTCCACCGTCTCGATACCGAGCTCACGCTCGTGCATCAGGGTGTAGATGCGAGCGATGTCCTTACGGACGGACTTGAGCCGGCCGTTGTTCTCCAGCTGACCCGTGGCCGCCTGGAAGCGGAGCTTGAACAGCTCCTCCTTGGCCTCGCGCAGCTTGCCAACGAGCTCCTCGTTGCCGAGCTCACGCAGCTCGGACGCCTTGGTTCCCGTCGCCATCACGACTCACCTGCCTCGCGCCGAACAATCCGGCACTTCATCGGAAGCTTGTGAGCAGCGCGGGTGAGCGCCTCACGAGCAATCTTCTCGTTCGGGTAGGACAGCTCGAACATGACCCGGCCCGGGTGCACGTTGGCGATCCACCACTCAGGAGAACCCTTACCGGAACCCATGCGGGTCTCGGCAGGCTTCTTCGTCAGCGGGCGGTCCGGGTAGATGTTGATCCAGACCTTGCCGCCACGCTTGATGTGGCGGGTCATCGCAATACGAGCCGCCTCGATCTGGCGGTTCGTCACGTACGCCGGGGTCAGCGCCTGGATGCCGTACTCGCCGAACGTGACCTCAGTACCGCCCTTGGCCATACCGCTGCGCTTCGGGTGGTGCTGCTTGCGGTGCTTGACCCTACGAGGGATCAGCATGTCGGTCAGGCCTCCGTTCCGGTGCTCTCGGCCGGAGCGGCGGCGGGAGCGTCGGCCTTGGGGGCCTCGGCACCAGCAGCCTGCTGCGGCTTGCGGCCACCACGGCCGCCGCGCTCGCCACCACGGCCACCACGGCCGGCGGGACGGTCGCCAGCGCCCTGCGCGCCACGGGCCGGGCGGTTACCCGCACGGGCCGCAGCGTTCTCGGCGCGAACCTCGGCGATGTTCTTGACGTCGCCCTTGTAGATCCAGACCTTCACACCGATACGGCCGAAGGTGGTCTTGGCCTCGAAGAAGCCGTAGTCCACGTTCGCGCGCAGCGTGTGCAGCGGCACACGACCCTCGCGGTAGAACTCGGAGCGGGACATCTCGGCGCCGCCGAGACGGCCGCCACACTGGATCTTGATGCCCTTGGCGCCGGCCTTCATCGTGCCCTGCATGCTCTTACGCATGGCGCGACGGAAGGAGACGCGGGAGGAGAGCTGCTCGGCAACGGCCTGGGCGACCAGCTGGGCATCGAGCTCGGGGTTCTTGACCTCGAGGATGTTCAGCTGGACCTGCTTGCCCGTGAGCTTCTCGAGGTCACCGCGGATGCGGTCGGCCTCGGCGCCACGGCGGCCGATGACGATGCCCGGACGAGCGGTGTGGATGTCCACACGCACGCGGTCACGGGTGCGCTCGATCTCAACCTTCGAGATGCCGGCGCGCTCCATGCCGGACGTCATCATCCTGCGGATGGCGACGTCTTCCTTGACGTAGTCCTTGTACAGCTTGTCGGCGTACCAACGCGACTTGAAGTCGGTGGTGATGCCGAGCCGGAACCCGTGCGGGTTTACCTTCTGGCCCATTACCGGGAACCTTCCTTGCTGCTGACGACCACGGTGATGTGGCTGGTCCGCTTGCGGATCCGGTAGGCACGGCCCTGGGCACGCGGACGGAACCGCTTCAGGGTCGGGCCCTCGTCCACGTACGCCTCGCTGATGACCAGCGTGGAGGCGTCCGGGTGGTTGTAGTTGTGTGCGGCGTTGGCAATGGCGCTGTCAAGCACCTTGCCAACCGGCACGCTCGCGGCCTGCGGGGCGAAACGCAGGACCGCCTGAGCCTCCGTGGCATCCATGCCACGGATAAGGTCCACCACTCGGCGGGCCTTCATGGGCGTGACGCGGATGTACCGCGCCTGGGCCCTGGCTTCCATGGTTGTCCCTTCGGTGTAAGTCATAGTCGTAACCACCCCGCCTTTAGCGGCGCTTCGACTTCCGGTCGTCCTTGACGTGGCCGCGGAAGGTGCGAGTCGGCGAGAACTCGCCGAGCTTGTGGCCGACCATCGACTCGGTGACGAACACCGGGACGTGGGTCTTGCCGTTGTGCACCGCGATGGTGTGACCCAGCATGCTGGGGATGATCATCGAGCGACGGGACCAGGTCTTGATGACGTTCTTGGTGCCGGCTTCGTTCTGGACGTCCACCTTCTTTACGAGGTGGTCGTCGACGAAGGGCCCCTTCTTGAGACTGCGCGGCATCTAAACCCGCTCCTAGCGCTTCTTGTTCGTCTTGCGGCGGCGGACGATGTACTTGCTCGAAGCCTTCTTCGGCGAGCGAGTACGACCCTCCTTCTGACCCCACGGGGAGACCGGGTGGCGACCACCACTGGTCTTGCCCTCACCACCACCGTGCGGGTGGTCAACCGGGTTCATCGCGACACCGCGGACGGACGGGCGAACGCCCTTCCAGCGCATACGGCCGGCCTTGCCCCAGTTGATGTTCGACTGCTCGGCGTTGCCGACCTCGCCGACCGTGGCGCGGCAGCGCGCGTCGACGAGACGGATCTCGCCCGACGGCATACGAAGGTGGGCCATCGTGCCCTCCTTCGCCAGCAGCTGCACGGAGGCACCGGCCGAGCGCGCGAACTTGGCGCCGCCACCGGGACGGAGCTCGATCGCGTGGATCGTGGTACCGACCGGGATGTTGCGGAGCGCGAGGTTGTTACCGGGCTTGATGTCGGCCGTGGGGCCGTTCTCAATCCGGTCGCCCTGCTTCAGAGCCTTCGGCGCGATGATGTAGCGCTTCTCGCCGTCCGCGTAGTGCAGGAGCGCGATGCGCGCGGTGCGGTTGGGGTCGTACTCGATGTGCGCGACCTTGGCCGGCACGCCGTCCTTGTCGTGACGACGGAAGTCGATCACGCGGTAGGCGCGCTTGTGTCCACCACCCTGGTGGCGAACGGTGATCCGACCGGTGTTGTTACGGCCGCCCTTGCTGTGCAGGGGGCGAACCAGCGACTTCTCCGGCGTGGACCGCGTGATCTCGACAAAGTCGGCGACGCTGGAGCCACGACGGCCCGGGGTCGTCGGCTTGTACTTGCGGATACCCATTTCTCAGTCCTCGTCCGATTCCGGACGACTAGACCTCCGTTAGGAGGCCTGGCCGCCGAAGATGTCGATTCGGTCGCCCTCAGCGAGGGTCACGATGGCGCGCTTGGTGTCAGCGCGCTTGCCGAAACCGGTCTTGGTGCGCTTGCGCTTACCCTGACGGTTGATCGTGTTGACCCCGGTGACCTTGACCCCGAAGACCGCTTCCACGGCCTGCTTGATCTGGGTCTTGTTGGAGCCGGGCGCGACGATGAACGTGTACTTGTTCTCGTCCAGCAGCGCGTAGCTCTTCTCCGAGACAACCGGCTTGATCAGCAGGTCGCGCGGGTCGGTGAAGGTCTTGCTGGTAACGGTCGCCTCAGACATCAGGCGTCGCTCCCTTCGGTCTCATCGGCCTTGGGGCCAGACACGAAGGACTCGAAAGCGGCCTGAGTGAAGACCACGTCGTCAGAGACGATCACGTCGTACGTGTTCAGCTGGCCCGGCTCCAGGATGTGAACCTGGGGCAGGTTGCGGGCGGACAGCCACGCGGCCTCGTCGGCGCGCTCGACGACCAGGAGCAGGTTCTTGCGCTCCGAGATCTTGCCGAACAGCGTCTTGGCGGCCTTCGTGGAGGCGGCACCCTCGACCACGCCGGTGACGACGTGGATGCGGGAGTGACGCGCACGGTCCGAGAGGGCACCGCGGAGGGCGGCGGCCTTCATCTTCTTCGGGGTCCGCTGGGAGTAGTCACGCGGCTGCGGGCCGTGGACCACGCCACCGCCGACGAACTGCGGCGCACGGGTCGAACCCTGGCGCGCGCGGCCGGTGCCCTTCTGGCGGTACGGCTTGCGGCCACCACCACGGACTTCGCCGCGACGCTTGGTCTTGTGCGTGCCCTGACGGGCAGCTGCCAGCTGAGCGACAACGACCTGGTGGATCAGCGGAACGCTGGTCTTCGCGTCGAAGATCTCCGAGGGGAGCTCGACGGTACCGGCCTTGTCGCCTGCCGGCGAAAGGATGTCAATGGTGCTCATTACCTCAAGCCCCCTTGGCCGCGGTACGGACCAGGACGAGGCCGCCGTTCGGACCGGGGACTGCGCCCTTGATGAGGAGCAGACCCTTCTCCGCGTCAACCGCGTGGATGGTCAGGTTCTGGGTGGTGACGCGCTCGTTACCCATACGACCGGCCATGCGCATGCCCTTGAAGACACGCCCAGGGGTGGCGCAGCCACCGATCGAACCGGGGGAGCGGTGCTTGCGCTGCACACCGTGACCGGCGCCGAGGCCCCGGAAGTTGTGCCGCTTCATGACACCGGCGAAGCCCTTGCCCTTGCTGTTGCCCGTGACGTCAACCTTGACGCCGGACTCGAACACCTCAGCAGTGATCTCCTGGCCGAGCGTGTACTCGCTGGCGTCGGAGGTGCGGAGCTCCACCAGGTGGCGGCGGGGGGTCACGTCGGCCTTGGCGAAGTGGCCCTTGAGGGGCTTGTTCACCTTGCGCGGGTCGATCTCGCCGAAGGCGATCTGGACCGACTCGTAGCCGTCGATGTCGTTCGTACGGACCTGGGTAACGACGCAGGGTCCGGCCTTGACCACGGTCACCGGGACGACACGGTTGTTCTCGTCCCAGACCTGGGTCATGCCGAGCTTCTCGCCCAGGACGCCCTTGATCTGCTTTGCCATCTTCTCGACGCCTCTCAGAGCTTGATCTCGATGTCAACGCCGGCCGGAAGGTCCAGGCGCATCAGCGAGTCAACGGTCTTGGGAGTCGGGTCGAGGATGTCGATCAGGCGCTTGTGCGTGCGCATCTCGAAGTGCTCGCGCGAGTCCTTGTACTTGTGCGGCGACTTGATGACGCAGTACACGTTCTTCTCAGTGGGCAGCGGCACCGGGCCCGCGACCGACGCACCAGTGCGCGTCACCGTCTCGACGATCTTCTTCGCCGAGGAATCGATGACCTCGTGGTCGTAGGCCTTGAGCCGGATGCGGATCTTCTGTCCCGCCATGGCTACTCCGTAGTCCTGTCTGTTTGTGGAAACGCTCTGGCGCCCGGTCGGCTGCGGGACGGATCCCGCGGCCTCTCCTCCGACCCACGCGGTCGGGCGTGTCGCACTCCCTCTACAGAAAATTCCCATACGGAAATTCCCTCGTCCAAGGGGGTACGGTCCCTGTGACCGCGATTCGGGGGAGAAACACCCACCGAGTGCCTGGTGGGCACCGTGCTGACACTTCCCAGAAGATTCCCGTACGTCCGCCCCCATTGCTGCCCCGAGAGGCAGATTAAGGACGACGAGTACTGTGGGACTCGCTTCCGGTCCTCCCGGCGGGAGGCGCGCAGCATCGGCACTCAGCCGAGCAACTTGAGTAGTCTGCCATACGAGGCACGTACCTGGCTAATCGGGCCGAAGAGAATACCCCGCCACGCTGCGTGGTCAAACCGGACCACGCGCAGGCGCGGCAAGGCCTCCCGGCGGAATGACCATCGCGTCATGAGGTCAGACTTCGGTGAGCCGGCCCTCGGGGGCAAGCGCCGCCGTACGGCGCGGGACGGCGCCGCGCAGGGTCAGCAGCATCGCGGCGGCGGTGGCCAGCGAGCCGACCGCGTAGGCGAGGCCCACGCGCAGCGCGATGTCCCCGGGCAGCAGGGTGATGCCGAGCAGGACCGCGGTGCCGAACACCCAGCACGCCAGCTGGGCGCGGTGCCGGTGCAGCACCATCTGCGCCTGGCCGAGCACCATCGCCAGCATGTAGCAGGTCGTCCCGATGGCGAACCAGAGGAAGTCGAGGCGGCCGAGCTGGCCGGGCTCGGCTCTGAACAGGACCTCGATGAGCCAGGGTCCGGTCAGGACGGCCGGCACACCGCCGAGGGCGCCGAGCGCGAGCACCACCAGGCAGGCCTTGCGGAGCATCCGGGCGAAGCCCTGGTGGTCGCCGCCCGCCACCACGGTGGACAGCCCGGAGAGCAGCGAGGCCTGCAGCGAGCCGAAGACGAAGAGCGGTATCCGCGCCAGTACCAGGGCGCTGAGCAGGCCCGCGATCAGTGCGGTGCGGGTCGGCTCCAGCAGCTGGGTGCTCATCACCGCCGCGTTGACGACCACCTGGGCCAGCAGGGTGGAGGCGGTCAGCGGACCGAGACCGCGGACCAGCTCCCGGGTGGTGATCGGCCCGCCGGGCCGCGCCGCACCCCGGGTCGGGGACAGCGTGACCAGCAGGGCGACGAACGGCGCCACGACGAGGATCAGGCTGAAGGCGAGCGCCGAGTGCAGCCCGGCGAGGGCGCAGCCGAAGGCCAGCACGATCCGCAGACCGCCGTCGACCGCGAGCTGGGAGCCGTACGCGGTGAACCGGCCGGTGCCGGCCAGGACGCCCCGGGTGAGGTAGCACAGGGCCATGCCGGTGAAGGCGGCGCCGAGTACGGCGACCATCGCACGGTCGCCCCGGAACAGCCGGTCGGCGATCGGCCCGGCGAAGAGGGCGAGCGCGCCGAGGAGCACGGCCAGGACGCCCGCGGTCAGCAGCCCCGCCTTCCGGAGCACCGGTGCGGCGCCCTCACCGCGTACCGCGCGGGCGGCGACGATCCGGGTGAGTTCCTGCTCGATCGGGAAGAACAGGCCGATCCCGACCGACATCACCAGGGTCCACAGCACCGAGACCCCGGCCTTGTCGGCCGTCGCGAGGCTGTGTCCGGCGACCGCGAGGTGGATGTAGGAGGCGGCGCCGAGCACAGCGGTGCCCCCCGCGACCATGGCGGTCCCGGGGGGCAGGGCCTTGAGCAGTTTCGCTATCGGGTTCATCCAGTGGCTTTCATCGGCCGCACGCTCAGCGCGTGGCGTGGCGGAGCATGGCGCTGACACCGGGCCGGCCGGCCTTCATCGCGGCTCCGGGCAGCAGGGTGATCGCGTGCAGCCGGGACGAGAGGTGCAGCCGGGAGACCTTGGCGGCGCGCGGCCAGCCGTGCCGGTCGAGGCGGTCGGCGGTCTCCACGAAGAAGCGCTTGGCCTCCTCGAAGCGGTGGCCGGTGTAGGCCTTGGCCGAGGACTCGCTCTCGGCGTGCCGGCGGTAGCTGAAGCAGACCTCCGGCGTGGTGGCCAGGCTCTCGCCCGCCACCAGCAGGTCCACGACCAGGGCGAGGTCCTGGATCACGCCGAGGTCGGCCCGGAAGCCGAAGCGCTTGATCGCCTCGGTGCGCCAGCAGATGGACGGGAAGTACAGCCAGTTCCCGCGCAGCAGGCTGGTGGCCAGCTCCTCGCCGCCGAGCAGGGCCCTGCCCGGGCTCTTGGGCGCGTACAGCTTGCGCTTGGTCCGGTCGGCCAGGGTGTCGTACGGCAGACCGTCGGTGCCGATCACCTGGACGCCGGGCTGGATCATCGCCGCGGTCGGCTCGCGGTCGGCCGTCGCCCGCACGACCTGGAGGTAGTTCGGCTGCATGAGGTCGTCGCAGCCCATGAGCACCAGGTACTCGTACTCGGCGAGCTCGACGCAGCGGTTGAAGTTGCCGGTGACACCGAGGTTGCGTTCGTTGCGCAGGTAGCGGACCCGGGGGTCGGCGAGCTGCTCGAACCACTCGGGGACGCCCGGTTCGGTGCCGTCGTCGACGACGGTCAGGCGCCAGTCGTCGCCGTCCTGGGCCAGGACGCTGCGGACGGCGCCCTGCATCAGTGCGACGTCGCCGTAGTACGGCAGGAGGATCTCGAAACGCGACATGTTCTCCGCCTAGGCCTTCGTCAGCTCGCGGTCGACCAGCTCGGCCGTGCGCTGCTGGAAGGCGGTGTACGCCGGGGTGCCGGGCGTGAACGCCTTGAGCTCGCCGGGCATCCGGCGGATCATCGCGAGCAGCAGCACGAGGCCGGCCCGGGTGAGGTAGACCATCGCCCTGAACGGCGAGGCGCTCGGCCGGCCGGTGGTGCGCTCACGCATCGCCACGGGGATCTGGCGCACGGTGAAGCCGGAGCGGGCGGCGCCCACCATGGACTCGATGGTGTCCCCGAGGTACTCCACGGGGTACCAGCGGGCGAAGAACTCGATGAGCGGCCGGTTGCAGGCACGGAAGCCCGAGGTTGTGTCGGTGAGCTTGGTCCGGGTGATGCGCGACAGCACCACGGACAGCAGCGACATCGCCCACTTGCGCGGGCCGCGCACGGTGTAGTCGCCGTCGCCGGCGAACCGGGCGCCTATGACGAGGTCGGCGTCGCCGACGGCGAGGCGCTCCAGCAGCGCCGGCACGTACGCCGGGTCGTGCTGGCCGTCGGCGTCCACCTGGATCGCGACGTCGTAGCCGTGCTGCTGCGCGTAGCGGTAGCCGAGCCGCATCGCGCCGCCGACACCGAGGTTGAAGGGCAGCTGGGCGACGGCCGAGCCGGCGGCCCGGGCCACCTCGGCGGTGTTGTCGGCCGAGCCGTCGTCGACCACGAGGGTGTCCACGTACGGCAGTTGCCGCTGGATCTCGCTCAGGACGGAGGGCAGTCCGTCCTCCTCGTTCCAGGCGGGAAGAATGATCAGAACGCGACGACCGTCGTTCACGAGTTCACCTGTGCCTCGATGGCGCCGGATTCCTCCGCGCGCGGCGACGTGCTGGGGTAACCGCCCTGCTGGACGAGGTGCGCGCGGATCAGCGCGACGTCCTCCGCCAGGGTGCGCGTCTCCGCCTCCAGCCGGCTGGTCTCCCAGCTGAGGTGCAGGCTGACCAGCAGGACCAGGACGAACCCGATGAAGAACACCAGGCTCACGCCGGATGCGACGCCGAGGCTCTTGGCCACCGGGTCCAGCAGGTCGGGGACGAACCCGAGCGGGGCGGCCAGCAATCCGATGGCGAGCCATATCGCCGCGTACTTCTCCCGCAGTTGCTGGCGGCGCAGCAGCTCGAGGATGTACCCCAGCACCAGAAGACCGGTGATGGAGGTCAGAACGGAGAGTCGCACAGCGGACGGCGCCTTTCGCGCGAAGGGGCCAACATCTTTATAGGAGAAGCATATGGCACCGCACATGACGCCAACGGGGCCCGAGCGGTTGCATCCCGGGCTCCGTCGACGGCGTGCGCGTGCAGGCGATCAGCCCCGCCGGCTCACTTCGTGGAGGGCGGTCCCAGCAGATCGGCGAAGGCCGGGCGGGTGATCGCCTCGGCGAGCTGGACCCGCCAGTCGGCCGGCGGTTCGAGCCCCGCGGCCGACCAGCCGTCGTGAGCAAGGACACTGAAGGCCGGGCGCACGGCGGGCCGCACGAACGCCTCGGAGGTGGTCGGCCGGATCCGCTCGGGGTCGAGTCCGCTCAGCCGGTAGGCCTCGCGCGCCAGCCCCATCCAGGTGGTCCGGCCGCTCGCGGTGCCGTGGTAGACCCCGCCCGGGGCCGTGCCCGCCAGTGCGGCGAGGCCCAGGTCGACGAGGTGACGGGCCAGCGCGTAGGACCAAGTGGGCTGGCCGTGCTGGTCGTCGACCACGTCGAGGGTGTCCCGCTGGGCGGCCAGCTTCAGCATGGTGGCGACGAAGTTCGCCCCGTGCTCGCCGTACAGCCACGCGGTCCGCACGATGTAGCCGTCCTGCGGAAGCAGCTCGGCGACGGCCTGTTCGCCGACCAGCTTCGAGCGCCCGTAGGCGTTGACCGGACCGGTCTCGGCGTCCTCCCGGTACGGCTGCGTGGCATCGCCGGGCAGCACGTAGTCGGTGGAGACGTGCAACAGGCGCGCACCCGCGTCGGCGCAGGCCGCGGCGAGGACGCGTACGCCGGTGCCGTTGACTGCGGTGGCGGCTTCCTCGGCGGTCTCGGCGCCGTCCACATCGGTCCAGGCCGCGCAGTTGACGACGACCGCGGCACCCTCGACGGCGGCCCGGACGGCTGCCGGGTCGGTGATGTCGAGGTCGGCGCGGCGCAGGCCCGCGGCCTCGAGGCCGGCGTCCTTCAGGACGGCCAGGACGTCCTGGCCGAGCATTCCGGCGGCGCCGGTGACGAGCCAGCGGCCGGCTCGCGGGTTCGCGGTCACTTCTGCAGGGCCGCCTTCGCCTTCAGCGGCTCCCACCAGGCACGGTTCTCGCGGTACCAGTCGATGGTGGACTTGATGCCGTCCTCGAAGGTGACCTGCGGGGCGTATCCGAGCTCGGCGCCGATCTTGCTGATGTCGATCGAGTAGCGGAGGTCGTGACCCTTGCGGTCCGCGACCGGTTCGACCATGTCCCAGCCGAGGCCGGCGGCCTCCAGCAGGACACCGGTGAGCTCCTTGTTGGTGAGCTCGGTACCGCCGCCGATGTTGTAGACCTCGCCGGCCCGGCCCTTGCGCATGGCCAGGTCGATGCCGCGGCAGTGGTCGGAGACGTGCAGCCAGTCGCGGACGTTGCCGCCGTCGCCGTACAGCGGGACCTTCTTGCCGTCCATCAGGTTCGAGACGAACAGCGGGATGACCTTCTCCGGGAACTGGTAGTGCCCGTAGTTGTTGGAGCAGCGGGTGACCACCACGTCCATCGCGTGGGTGCGGTGGTAGGCCAGTGCCAGCAGGTCGGACGACGCCTTCGAGGCGGAGTACGGGGAGTTCGGCACCAGCGGCCACTCCTCCGTCCAGGAGCCCTCGCTGATCGAGCCGTAGACCTCGTCGGTGGAGATGTGGACGAAGCGGCCGATGCCGTGCTTGCGGGCGGAGTCGAGCAGCACCTGGGTGCCGACCACGTTGGTCATCACGAACGGGCCCGCGCCGGCGATCGAGCGGTCCACGTGGGACTCGGCCGCGAAGTGCACGACGACATCGTGACCTGGCATGACCTGGTCGACGGCGTCCGGGTCGCAGATGTCGCCCTTGACGAAGGCGTATCCGGGGTGGTCGGCGACCGGCGCGAGGTTGGCCTCGACGCCCGAGTACGTCAGCTTGTCGAAAACAGTGATCTGCGCCGTGGCATCTGCAGCGAGCTGCTGGCGGACGAATTCTGAACCGATGAAGCCGGCGCCGCCGGTCACAAGAATGCGCATAGTACGAAGAGTCTAGCGGTCCGCCCAACGTCACATGTGCTGAGCTCTGCTCCCCCACGCCCTCTCGCATAGGGTTCTCCCCATGCGTGGAATCCTCTTGGCCGGTGGCACCGGATCTCGACTCTGGCCGCTGACCCGGGCAGTCTCGAAACAGCTGCTGCCCGTCTTCGACAAGCCGATGATCTACTACCCCCTTTCCACCCTCGTGATGGCGGGTATCAGCGAGATCCTGATCATCACCACCCCGGACGACCGCGAACAGTTCGAGCGACTGCTCGGCGACGGCTCGCAGTTCGGCCTGCGGCTGGAGTACGCCGTCCAGGAGCGCCCGGAGGGCATCGCCCAGGCGTTCGTCCTCGGCGCCGACTTCATCGGTGACGAGTCCGTCGCCCTGATCCTCGGCGACAACATCTTCCACGGCAGTGGCCTCGGCACCCGCCTCGCCCAGCACACGGACGCCAAGGGCGGCCGTGTGTTCGCGTACCCGGTGGCCGACCCCACCGCCTACGGCGTGGTCGAGTTCGACGAGGACGGCCAGGCCATCTCCATCGAGGAGAAGCCGGAGAAGCCCAAGTCCCGCTACGCGGTACCGGGTCTGTACTTCTACGACAACCAGGTCGTCGAGATAGCCCGGGGGCTCGAGCCCAGTGCCCGCGGCGAGCTGGAGATCACCGCCGTCAACGACGCGTACCTCCAGGCCGGCGAGCTCAACGTCACCATCCTCGACCGCGGTACCGCGTGGCTGGACACCGGCACCTTCGTCTCGATGGTGCAGGCCTCCGAGTTCGTCCGCGTGATCGAGGAGCGTCAGGGCTTCAAGATCGGCTGCATCGAGGAGGCGGCCTGGCGGGCCGGCCTGATCGACTCCGCACAGCTGCGCGCCCTGGCCGAGCCGTTGACCAAGAGCGGCTACGGCGACTACCTGCTGATGCTGCTCGCCGAGGAGAACGCCGGATGAAGTTCCGCGAACTGTCCATAGCGGGCGCCTTCGAGGTCACCCCGCAGCTGCACGGCGACCCGCGCGGCCTGTTCACCGAGTGGTACCGCTTCGACCGGCTGGCCGAGGTCGTCGGGCACCCGCTGAACCTGGCACAGGCGAACCTCTCGGTCTCCTCCGCGGGCGTGGTCCGCGGCATCCACTTCGCCGACGTACCGCGCGGCCAGGCCAAGTACGTGACCTGCGTACGCGGCGCCGTGCTCGACGTCATCGTCGACCTGCGGGTCGGCTCCCCCACCTTCGGACAGTGGGAAGGTGTCCGCCTCGACGACGTGGACCGCCGCGCGGTCTACATCCCCGAGGGTCTCGGCCACGGCTTCTGCGCGCTGAGCGACGACGCGACGCTGTCGTACCTCTGCTCGGAGACGTACAACCCGACCGGCGAGCACTCGGTGCACCCGCTCGACCCCGACCTGGGCATCGAGTGGCCGGCCGACGTCCCGCTGCTGTCCGCCCGCGACGAGGCCGCTCCCTCGCTGGCCGACGCCCTCGCGACCGGTCTGCTGCCCGACCACGCCGCCTGCGTCGAGTTCACCGAGTCCCTGCGCGTGAGCTGACCCACCGCCGTACGCAGGTGAGGGCCGTACCCCGTCCGGGGTGCGGCCCTCACTCGTACCCGCACCCGTCGGTACGGACGGACGGCCCGCACATGCCGAAGGGCCCCGTCCCACCGCCGAGGCGATGGGCCGGGGCCCTTCAGTGCAACTTGGTGCCCGGTGAACGGGCTACCAGGTCAGAGCACGAAATTACTTCGTGATCTTGGTGACCTGGCCGGCGCCCACGGTACGACCACCCTCACGGATGGCGAACTTCAGGCCCTCCTCCATGGCGATCGGCTGGATCAGCGCGACCGACATCTCGGTGTTGTCGCCCGGCATGACCATCTCCGTGCCGGCCGGCAGGGTGACGACACCCGTGACGTCCGTGGTACGGAAGTAGAACTGCGGACGGTAGTTGTTGAAGAAGGGGGTGTGACGGCCACCCTCGTCCTTCGACAGGATGTAGGCCTGGGCCTCGAACTCGGTGTGCGGGGTGACCGAACCGGGCTTGATGATGACCTGGCCGCGCTCGACGTCCTCGCGCTTGATGCCACGGAGGAGCAGACCGACGTTCTCGCCCGCCTGGCCCTCGTCGAGGAGCTTGCGGAACATCTCGATACCGGTGACCGTGGTGGTGGTCTTGGTCTCCTTGATACCGATGATGTCGACGGTCTCGTTGACCTTCAGGACACCACGCTCGATACGGCCGGTGACGACGGTACCGCGACCGGTGATCGTGAAGACGTCCTCGACGGGCATGAGGAACGGCATCTCGGTGTCACGCGGCGGGGTCGGGATGGCCTCGTCGACGGCGGACATGAGGCCGAGAAGCTTCTCGCCCCACTCCTTGTCGCCCTCGAGCGCCTTCAGCGCGGAGACGCGGACGACCGGCAGGTCGTCGCCCGGGAACTCGTACTCGGAGAGCAGCTCACGGACCTCGAGCTCGACGAGCTCCAGGATCTCCTCGTCGTCCACCATGTCGGCCTTGTTCAGCGCGACGACGATGTAGGGGACGCCGACCTGGCGGGCCAGGAGCACGTGCTCCTTGGTCTGCGGCATCGGGCCGTCGGTGGCGGCGACCACGAGGATCGCGCCGTCCATCTGCGCGGCACCGGTGATCATGTTCTTGATGTAGTCGGCGTGACCCGGGCAGTCGACGTGGGCGTAGTGACGCGCCTCGGTCTGGTACTCGACGTGCGCGATCGAGATGGTGATACCGCGCTGGCGCTCCTCAGGAGCCTTGTCGATCTGGTCGAAGGCCGAGGCCTCGTTCAGGTCCGGGTACGCGTCGTGCAGCACCTTGGTAATGGCGGCCGTGAGGGTCGTCTTACCGTGGTCAATGTGACCGATGGTGCCGATGTTGACGTGCGGCTTAGTCCGCTCGAACTTCGCCTTCGCCACGGGGTCCTCCTGGAGAGTGGTTCTGTACGCCTTACTCATCGGCGCCAGGTGATCTTTGCTGGAAAGCCGGTCCCTCCGGGGCAACGGAGGTTTGCTCCTGTTGCCCCAGAGGCTCCGGTGACAAGCCTAAAGCGTGTACTCGGAAGAGTTACTCGCCCTTGGCCTTCGCGATGATCTCCTCGGCGACGTTCCGGGGAACCTCGGCGTAGGAGTCGAACTGCATCGAGTAGCTGGCGCGACCCGAGGTCTTGCTGCGGAGGTCTCCGACGTAACCGAACATCTCCGAAAGGGGCACGAGGCCCTTCACGAGACGCGCGCCGTGACGCTCCTCCATGGCCTGGATCTGGCCACGGCGGGAGTTGATGTCGCCGATCACATCGCCCATGGACTCCTCGGGCGTGGTGACCTCAACGGACATCATCGGCTCGAGCAGTACGGGAGAAGCCTTGCGCGCGGCCTCCTTGAAGGCCTGCGAACCGGCGATCTTGAAGGCGAGCTCCGAGGAGTCGACCTCGTGGTAGCCACCGTCGAGAAGAATGACGCGGACGCCCGTCATCTCGTAGCCGGCCAGGATGCCGAACTGCATGGCCTCCTGCGCACCGGCGTCGACCGAGGGGATGTACTCCCTCGGGATGCGGCCACCGGTGACCTTGTTCACGAACTCGTACGCCGGGCCGTCCGACTCGGTGATCGGCTCGATCGCGATCTGCACCTTGGCGAACTGACCGGTACCACCGGTCTGCTTCTTGTGGGTGTAGTCGTGACGCTCGACGGTCTTGCGGATCGTCTCGCGGTACGCGACCTGCGGCTTGCCGACGTTGGCCTCGACCTTGAACTCGCGCTTCATACGGTCGACCAGCACCTCGAGGTGCAGCTCGCCCATACCGCCGAGGATGGTCTGGCCGGTCTCCTCGTCCGAGTGAACGTGGAAGGAGGGGTCCTCCTCCGCGAGACTCTGGATGGCGACACCCAGCTTCTCCTGGTCACCCTTGGACTTGGGCTCGATGGCGACCTGGATGACCGGAGCCGGGAAGTCCATGGACTCCAGGATCACGGGGGCCTTGTCGTCACACAGCGTCTCACCGGTGGTGGTCTGCTTCAGACCCATGACGGCGACGATGTCACCGGCGCCCACCGCGGCGATCTCCTCACGCTTGTTCGCGTGCATGCGGTAGATCTTGCCGATGCGCTCCTTCTTGCCCTTGACGGAGTTCAGCACCGCAGTGCCGGCCTCCAGGCGGCCCGAGTAAACCCGGACGAAGGTGAGCTTACCGAGGTGCGGGTCGCGCATGATCTTGAACGCGAGCGCGGCGAGGGGCTCCTCGTCGGAAGGCTTGCGCTTCACGACCGTCTCGGCGTCGCGGACGTCGTGGCCCTCGATGGCCTCGATGTCCAGCGGCGACGGCAGGTAGCGGACGACGGCGTCGAGCAGGGGCTGAACGCCCTTGTTCTTGAACGCCGTGCCACAGAACACCGCGGTGATCGTGGGCTCGCCCTTGCCCTTGCCGGAGCCGAGGATGATCCGACGGACGGCGGCGTGCAGCTGCTCCTCGGACGGCTCGTCGCCGTTGAGGAAGAGCTCCATGATCTCGTCGTCGTTCTCGGCGACGGTCTCGACCAGCTTGCCGCGCCACTCTTCAGCAGCCTCGGTGTGCGTGGCCGGGATGTCGACGATGTCGTACATCTCGCCCTTGGTCGCCTCGGCGGACCAGACGAACGCCTTCATCGTGACGAGGTCGACGACACCCTGGAAGTCGGCCTCGGCACCGATGGGGAGCTGCATGACGATCGGAACCGCACCGAGGCGGTCCTTGATCATGTCGACGCAGCGGTGGAACTCGGCGCCGGTGCGGTCGAGCTTGTTGACGAAGCAGATACGCGGCACGCCGTAGCGGTCCGCCTGACGCCAAACGGTCTCGGACTGCGGCTCGACGCCGGCCACACCGTCGAAGACGGTGACGGCGCCGTCGAGGACGCGGAGCGAACGCTCCACCTCGACGGTGAAGTCGACGTGACCCGGGGTGTCGATGATGTTGATCGTGTGGTCAACGTCTTCGAGGGGCCAGTGGCAGGTCGTCGCGGCAGACGTGATGGTGATACCACGCTCCTGCTCCTGCTCCATCCAGTCCATCGTGGCGGCGCCGTCGTGGACCTCACCGATCTTGTACGACACACCGGTGTAGAACAGGATGCGCTCGGTGGTGGTCGTCTTGCCCGCGTCGATGTGGGCCATGATCCCGATGTTGCGGACCTTGGCCAGGTCAAGCGAAGTGGTAGCCATAAGGCTTCGGTCTTCTCTCGGTCTCGATGTGGGGTGGGACTACCAGCGGTAGTGCGCGAAGGCCTTGTTGGACTCGGCCATCTTGTGCGTGTCCTCGCGCTTCTTGACGGCAGCGCCAAGACCGTTGGAGGCGTCGAGCAGCTCGTTCATGAGGCGCTCGGTCATGGTCTTCTCACGACGGGCGCGGGAGTAACCCACGAGCCAGCGGAGGGCCAGGGTCGACTGGCGACCCGGCTTGACCTCGACGGGGACCTGGTAGGTCGCGCCACCGACACGGCGGGACTTGACCTCGAGGGACGGCTTGACGTTCTCCAGCGCGCGCTTCAGCGTGATGACCGGGTCGTTGCCGGTCTTCTCGCGGAGGCCTTCCATGGCGCCGTAAACGATGCGCTCGGCGGTGGAGCGCTTGCCGTTCAGGAGGATCTTGTTGATGAGCGACGTCACCAGAGGAGATGCGTAGACCGGGTCGATGATGACCGGGCGCTTCGGGGCGGGGCCCTTACGAGGCATTCTTACTTCTCCTTCTTGGCGCCGTAGCGGCTGCGGGCCTGCTTGCGGTTCTTGACAGCCTGGGTGTCAAGCGCACCGCGGATGATCTTGTAACGAACACCCGGCAGGTCCTTCACACGGCCACCACGCACGAGCACGATCGAGTGCTCCTGCAGGTTGTGTCCCTCACCCGGAATGTAGGCGGTGACCTCGATGCCGGAGGTCAGACGCACACGCGCGACCTTACGGAGCGCCGAGTTCGGCTTCTTCGGGGTGGTCGTGAACACACGCGTGCAGACGCCGCGACGCTGGGGCGAAGCCTCGAGCGCGGGGGTCTTTGTCTTCTCGACCTTGTCCTGCCGGCCCTTCCGGACCAGCTGCTGGATCGTAGGCACTACTTCTCCGGTTTCTGTGTGCCGTGTAGTGAAACTAACCTGGAACTCCCCCGACCCACGCGGTCGGGTGTGTCGAACACTGCACGCTTTCACCGAAGTGGGTCGGGCGCAGATTGCGGTGTGGTCTTCTCGGCTCTCCGCGGGGTCTTACGCACACGCGGGAGCCCAGGGCACACCCCAGGCACAAGGTCAGAGCGTACCTACCTCACAGAGGTAGGTCAAAACAAATGGCCAGCACGAAAACCCGCCGCGCGCAAGTGGGGGGCGGCCCAATCGGCCCTGCGCCCCGCCCCGGCGCCCTAAACTGACGGCTTGACCGGCGCGGGACGCCCGCGAGTCGATCAGCAGGGAGCAGGACATTGGGGACCGTGGCACCCGAGCCGACCACAGTCGACGCCCGCCTCCCGGCCCCCCGCAGACCCGCCCCGCACAGAACGGCCATCCGCCGGATCACCCGTTCCCGCGGCCCCCTGCTGGCCTTCCTGATCACCTCGGGTGCCTTCTGCGCGGCCTGGGTGGCCCGCGGCACCTATCCCTTCGGGAACACCGGCCGAGCCCTGAACGACCAGGCCAACCAGTACGTGCCCTTCCACCGGGCGCTGTGGGACCTCGTCCACGGGCAGGCCGCCGGCGACCTGCTCTTCACCTGGCGCGGCGGCTTCGGACAGCAGTTCCTCGCCGACTACCACACCTACCTCGGGAACCCCTTCTCCTGGCTGGCCGTCCTCGTCCCCCGCGCCCACGTCGACCTCGCCGTCTTCGCGGTCACCCCGATCACGATGGGCACCGCCGCGGCGGTGATGACCGTGTACCTCGGCAAGCTCCACCCCGGCCCGTGGTGGCAGCGGGGCGTGCTCGGAGCGACGTACGGCCTGTGCGGCTGGGCGCTCAGCGACGCCTCGTACATCCCCATGTGGCTCTGGGGCCTGGTCGCGTTCCCCGTGCTCGGCATCGCCGTCGAGTGGTGCCTGGAGGAACGCCGCTGGCCGGGCGTGGCCCTGCTGGTCGCGCTCGCCTGGTTCGGGAACTTCTACACCGCGATGATGGCCACGATGGCCGCCTGCGTCCTGCTGGCCATCCGCATGATCACCCGCGACATGACAGGCCGGCAGCGGCTGCGCACGCTGTGGCGGGCGGCGACGGCCACCGGCACCGGGATCCTGCTGACCCTGCCGCTGCTCCTGCCGTCGTTCCTGGCCAGCGGGGCCGCGCAGCCCACAAGGGCCGCCGCCTTCGACCCCGTACGGATCGAGCTCTTCCTCGCGGGCGTGCTCCCGGCCACGCACCTGTGGGGCGGCCGCCCCCGGCTCTACGTCGCCTCGCTCGGCCTGATCCTGGCCGGCTCGTTCGTCCTGAACAGCGCCGTCGCGAAGCGGACCCGGCTGGTGTGGGCGGCCGCGACCCTGCTCGTCCTCGCCTCCTTCCAGTTCCCGCCCACGCAGTTCCTGTGGCACGGGCTGGCGGTGCCGAACGGCAACCCGTACCGGGAGACCTTCGTCTTCAGCGGGATGGTGGTGATCGTGGCCTGGCTGGCGCTGGCCGACCGGCCGCGCCCGCTGCACCTGGCCCTGGTCGCCGCCCTCCTGGTGGCGGCCACCTTCGTCCTGCGGCGCGCCGACGACTTCGGCGGCTGGACCTGGCCGGCCGTGCTCGGCGGCGGCGGGGTCTCCCTGCTGGCCCTGTGCCTGCTGCGGCTCGGCGAGAAGCGCCGGTTCCTGATCCCGGTGGCCGCCGCGCTGATGATCGGCGTCGTGTTCGCCGAGTCCACGGTGGCCGCCGCCAACGCGGACGCCCGCCGGGCCCGCGAGCGCTGGGCCAAGCCCGTCACCACGTCGAGCCGGTCGATCGGCGACCACTTCGAGGCCGTCCGCGAAGTGGCGGGATGGCCCGCCCACCGGACCGACTCGGGTGCGCCGCAGAGCGCCTACAACGACGCCCTGGCGCTGCGGGCGGAGGGGCCGCAGTACTACAGCAGCTACCTCCCCGAGGCCACCTACCAGGCCCTGGAGCCCCTCGGCTACGGCTTCAAGAACGACGGCCGGACCTTCTTCGGCGCCGACAACCCGGTTCTCGACGCGATCTTCTCGATCGGCGCGCGGGTCCGCCCGGGGACCGCCGCGGGCACCTGGACGGCCTCGAAGTTCCCCGCGCCCCCGCTGGTCACCGTCCGCACCGCGCCGTACACGTCCCCCAACCCGGCGGAGAGCGTCTACGCCCGCCAGGAGAACGTCCTGGGCGCCACCGTCTACCAGGTCCCCCCGGTCACCCGCGGCGGCACCGCCACTGAGCAGACGTACGCCGCCCGCTGCACCCCCGGCTCCGAGGCCTACTGGTACTCCCCCGCCCCGTACGGCACCGTCCGCGCCGACGGCGGCCCCCAGCGGCTCCTGGAGGACCGGATGACCGGCGTGACCCCGCTGGGCACCGTCCCCGCCTCGGGCCGGGTCGACGTCACCGTGCAGACCCGTACGAAGGACGCGGACGCGGGCGCGTACCCGCTCGGCTGCCTGGACCGCGCGGCGCTCGACGCGACCGTCCGGCACCTCACCGTCACCGGCGCCACCGCGGTCCGTCCGGGCGGCCACACCATCGGGGCCACCCTCCCCGCCCCCACCGGGGGCACGGCCGTCATCGCCACGACCGCCGTCCCGGGCTGGCAGTGCTCGGCCCCGCTGAAGCCCTTCCACGGCCTGCTGGCCGTGGACCTCCCACCGGGCACCACCGAGTTCTCCTGCACCTTCACCCCGAAAGGCCTCGCCCCGGGCCTGGCGGGCGCCGCCCTGGCCCTGATGGCCGTCGCCGGGGTCCAGGTCACCACCCTCCGCCGCCGACGCCGCTGACCGCCCCCGGAGCGCCCGGGGGCATCCGGAGACACCCGGAGGACGTTCTCGCGGCTCCCAGGGAACGAG
>NZ_JBSGZP010000011.1:0-31424 GCF_053611065.1 Streptomyces sp. NPDC054840 | reverse complement strand
GCTCAGAGCCCTGCGCGAGTCCCTTCGGGTGGCGCAACACTGTGGCAACACCACAGACGCCGGGCCGCCGGTGCGTTCCCTGACAGCGGGTCGGCCTGGACGGGCACGCGCACAAGTTCCCGCACCAGCTCTCGGGCGGCCAGCGCCAGCGCGTGCAGCTGGCCCGCGCCCTCGCCGCGCGCCCGCGCGCCGTCCTGATGGACGAACCCTTCGGGGCGCTCGACGCCCAGACCCGCGCCGGATGCAGGACCTCCTCGTGGACGTCCTCGCGGGCACCGGCGCGAGCGGCCCGGGAGGGCCAGCAGCGGTGGCCAAGGGCCTGGCCGCGGTGCACGCCCCGGCCCCGCTGGACCCGCTGCTGGCCGACCCGGACCCGCTGGTGCGAGGCGCCGCGCTCGGCGCGCTGGCCTCGGCCGGGTGCCCGGACGGGTACGCCCGTACCGCGGTGGCGGCCCTGGCCGACGGCGCCTGGCAGGTCCGGGCGGGCGCGGCGGCCGGGCTGTCGGCGGCCGCCGCGGAGGCGGCCGTACCGGCGCTGGCCAAGGCCCTGGCCGACGCCGACGCGGACGTCCGGAAGGCCGCGGTGCTGGCCCTGCTGGCCCACCGGCACACCGCGGAGGCCCGGGGGGCCCTGGCCACGGCGGTCGCGGACCCGGACGCGGACGTCCGCGCGTACGCCGCCCGCGCCGCCTGTCCCTCACATGGTGTCAGGCGCTGGTGCCGGGTCCCCCGTTCGGGCTTCCGCGGCGTGCAGGGCCCGCAGGGCGCCGGGATGGTGGAGGAAAGCCCGTCGACGGCAGGAGTCCCCATGTCCCCAGATGTCCGTAAGGCCGCCCTCGTGATCACCGCCGCCGTGTCTCTGGGCCTGGCCGCCGTGGTCCCGGCGCACGGCGTCGAGGGGCCGGCTCCCGATCCCCGCAACGCGAAGGCCATGCGGGACATGGCCACGGCCATCGCGGTGACGGCCAGGTACACGGACGAGCGGGAGGCCCTCAAGGACGGGTACGTCCCCCACGGTGAGGAATGCATGACCAACCCGTTCGGGGTCGGCGCCATGGGCTACCACTACGTGAAGCAGGCCAACTGGGGTTCGAAGGATCCCGCCAGGCCGACCGCGCTCCTCTACAGCAAGGAGAAGGACCGCCACGGACGTCGCAAGCTCCAGACCGTGGAGTGGATGTCCACCGACCGGGACCAGGACCTGAAGACGGCCGACGACCGTCCGAGCATGTTCGGGCTGCCCTTCGACGGGCCGATGCCTGGCCACTGGGCGGGCATGCCCAAGCACTACGACCTCCACATGTGGGCGTACAAGGAAAATCCGGCCGGCCGTTTCCACAACTGGAACCCGGCGCTGACCTGCCCGAAGAAGTCCCCCGCCGCGGGCAAGCCGGCCGCCGCCCACACGCACGGCCACTAGTCCGGGCCCAAGATGCGGTCAAGTGACAGGCGCATATGACTCCGCGGCTTCTCCGGGAATCCCGGGCGATAGGCTGGTCGGACTCGCGAGACTCCGTGGCATGGGAACACTACCGATGAGCGTCGATCCCGAGACCCCCGAGCAGGAGCCCGCCCCGCGCTGGCCCGTCACGCCCGCGGGCGGGTGGACGGCCGACGACCTTGACCGGCTTCCCAACCTGCCTCCGCACACGGAGCTGATCGACGGAAGCCTGATTTTCGCGAGTCCGCAAACCCGTTTCCACATGCGAGCCCTGCGATTCTTCGAATGGCAACTCGAATCACTGGTTCCGGACGGACTCGAAGTGATGAGAGAGTTCACCATCGACATCGACCGACTGAACCGGCCCGAGCCGGACGTCCTCGTCGTCGATGAGGAACTGGCCCGGGGCCCCGAGCAACAGACGCGGATCCCCGCCGCGTCCGTCCGGCTGGCCATCGAGGTCGTCTCCCCTGATTCGATCGGCCGGGACCGCGAGACCAAGCCGGCCAAATACGCCCGGGCAGGAATCCCCCACTACTGGCGGGTCGAGAACAAGAACGACCGGGCAGTCGTTTACGTGTTCGAACTCGAACCGGCCACGCGTGTCTACGTCGCAACGGGCATCTTCCACGACCGGCTGAAGGTCGCGGTCCCCTTCCCCATCGACCTGGACCTCACCACCATCAAACCGAAGGGGCTACCGGAGTAGACCCGCACACAACCAAGGGCCCGGCTCCCCCGAAGGGGACCGGGCCCTTGGCCGTTGCGCGAACTGGTCAGCGGACGAAGGTGCTCGCCTGCCCCGCCAGGTCCAGGAAGTACTGCGGGGCCAGGCCCAGGATCAGCGTGACCGCGACGCCCACCGCGATGGTGGTCATCGTCAGCGGCGAGGGCACCGCCACCGTCGGTCCGTCGGCCTTCGGCTCGCTGAAGAACATCAGGACGATCACCCGGATGTAGAAGAACGCGGCGATCGCGGACGAGATGACGCCGATCACGACCAGCACCCCGGCGCCGCTCTCCGCCGCCGCCTTGAACACGGCGAACTTGCCCGTGAAGCCGGAGGTGAGGGGGATGCCCGCGAAGGCGAGCAGGAACACCGCGAAGACGGCCGCCGTCAGCGGTGAACGTCGGCCGAGCCCCGCCCACTTGGACAGGTGCGTGGCCTCGCCGCCCGCGTCACGCACCAGCGTGACCACCGCGAAGGCTCCGATTGTCACGAAGGAGTAGGCGCCCAGGTAGAAGAGGACGGACTGGACGCCCTGCGCCGAGGTCGCGATCACACCGGCAAGGATGAAGCCGGCGTGTGCGATCGAGGAGTAGGCGAGCAGTCGCTTGACGTCCGTCTGGGTCACGGCGATCACCGCGCCCGCGAGCATGGTGACGATGGCGACCGCCCACATCACCGGACGCCAGTCCCAGCGCAGCCCCGGCAGGACCACGTAGAGGAGGCGCAGGAGGGCGCCGAAGGCGGCCACCTTGGTCGCCGCCGCCATGAAACCGGTGACCGGGGTCGGGGCGCCCTGGTAGACGTCCGGGGTCCACATGTGGAAGGGGACCGCGCCGACCTTGAAGAGCAGGCCCATCAGGATCAGCGCGCCACCGGTCAGCAGCAGCGCGTCATTGCCCATGGTGGAGGCCAGCGCCGGGTCGATCTTCGCGACCGTGCCGTCGACGACGTCGGCGATCACCGCGTACGAGACCGAGCCCGCGTACCCGTAGAGCAGTGCGATGCCGAAGAGGAGGAAGGCGGAGGAGAAGGCACCCAGCAGGAAGTACTTCACCGCGGCCTCCTGCGACATCAGCCGCTGTCGGCGGGCGAGGGCGCAGAGCAGGTACAGGGGGAGGGAGAACACCTCCAGGGCGATGAACAGCGTCAGCAGGTCGTTGGCCGCCGGGAAGATCAGCATGCCGGCGATCGCGAACAGGGCCAGCGGGAAGACCTCGGTGGTGGTGAAGCCCGCCTTGACGGCGGCCTTCTCGCTGTCGCTGCCCGGTACCGACGCCGCCTGGGCGGCGAAGGAGTCCACCCGGTTGCCGTGCGCCGCGGGGTCCAGCCGCCGCTCGGCGAAGGTGAAGACCGCCACGACCGAGGCCAGCAGGATGGTGCCCTGCAGGAAGAGCGCCGGGCCGTCCACGGCGATGGCACCCATGGCGGCGATGTGGGCCTTGCCCGACCCGTACCCGCCGGCCGCGAGGCCGACGACCGCGGCGAAGGCCGAGGCCAGCGCGGCGACGGCGAGGAACACCTGCACGTAGTAACGGGACTTGCGGGGCACGAAGGCCTCGACGAGGATCCCGAGCACCGCCGCGCCCACCACGATCAGCGTGGGCGCGAGCTGTGCGTACTCGATGGTCGGTGCCGGGATCCGGTCGGCCGGTGCCTCGGCCGCCAGTGTCCACAGGCTGTGGGCGGAAGTCGATGCGCTCACTTCGCCACCTCCCCGTTCTTGGCTTCGACGTCGACCTCGGGCTCCGGGTCCGTCTGCTTGACGTCCGACATGGTGTGCTCCACCGCCGGGTTGACGATGTCGGTGAGTACCTTCGGGTAGACGCCCAGCCCGATCAGCAGGGCGATCAGCGGGGCGACCACCAGCACCTCCCGCAGGCGCAGGTCCGGCATGGTGCGGACCTCCTCCTTCACGGGGCCGGTCATCGTGCGCTGGTAGAGCACCAGCGTGTAGAGGGCGGCGAGCACGATGCCGGTGGTGGCGATGATGCCGACGACCGGGTATCGGGCGAACGTGCCGACCAGGACCAGGAACTCACTGACGAAGGGCGCGAGGCCCGGCAGCGAGAGGGTGGCGAGGCCGCCGATCAGGAAGGTGCCGGCGAGGACCGGGGCCACCTTCTGGACGCCGCCGTAGTCGGCGATGAGCCGCGAGCCGCGCCGCGAGATCAGGAAGCCGGCCACCAGCATCAGTGCCGCCGTCGACAGGCCGTGGTTGACCATGTAGAGGGTGGCACCGGACTGACCCTGGGAGGTCATCGCGAAGATGCCCAGGATGATGAAGCCGAAGTGCGAGATCGAGGCGTAGGCGACCAGCCGCTTGATGTCCCGCTGGCCGACCGCGACCAGCGCGCCGTAGACGATGCTGATCAGGGCCAGGACGAGGATCACCGGCGTGGCCCACTTGCTGGCGTCGGGGAAGAGCCCGAGGCAGAAGCGGAGCATCGCGAAGGTGCCGACCTTGTCGACGACCGCGGTGATCAGTACGGCGACCGGAGCGGTGGACTCGCCCATCGCGTTGGGCAGCCAGGTGTGCAGCGGCCAGAGCGGGGCCTTCACCGCGAAGGCGAAGAAGAAGCCGAGGAACAGCAGCCGCTCGGTGTTGGCCGACATGTCGAGCGTGCCCGCGGCCCGGGCGGCGGTGATCTCCTGGAGGGAGAAGTTCCCGGCGACCACGTAGAGGCCGATGACGGCCGCCAGCATGATCAGGCCGCCGACCAGGTTGTAGAGGAGGAACTTGACCGCCGCGTACGAGCGCTGCGTGGCCGCGTTCTCCTCGGAGCCGCCGTGGGCCCGGTCCCCGAAGCCGCCGATGAGGAAGTACATCGGGATGAGCATGGCTTCGAAGAAGATGTAGAAGAGGAAGACGTCGGTGGCCTCGAAGGAGATGATCACCATCGCCTCGACCAGCAGGATCAGGGCGAAGAAGCCCTGGGTCGGCCGCCACCTGGACGACGAGGTCTCCAGCGGGTCGGCGTCGTGCCAGCCGGCCGCGATCACGAAGGGGATCAGGAGCGCGGTGAGCCCGATGAGCACCACCCCGATCCCGTCCACGCCCAGCTCGTAACGGACGCCGAAGTCGGCGATCCAGGGCCGGGATTCGGTGAGCTGGTAGCGGTCACCGGTCGGGTCGAACCGGACCGCGACGAGCACGGCCAGGGCCAGTGTCGCCAGCGAGAAGAGCAACGCGAGCCACTTGGCGGCGGTCCTGCGGGCGGCCGGGACGGCCGCCGTCAGGATCGCGCCGACCGCGGGGACCGCGGCCGTCACCGTCAGAAGCGGGAAACTCATTTCACACCGCCCTCATCAGCAGGGTCGCGGCGATCAGAACCACCGTGCCCCCGAACATCGAGACCGCGTAGCTGCGGGCGTAGCCGTTCTGCAGCTTGCGCAGGCGGCCCGAGAGCCCGCCGACCGAGGCGGCCGTCCCGTTGACCACCCCGTCGACCACGCTGTGGTCGAGGTACACGAGCGAGCGGGTCAGGTGCTCCCCGCCGCGCACCAGCACCACGTGGTTGAAGTCGTCCTGGTAGAGGTCCTTGCGGGCCGCCCGGGTGAGGAGCGAGCCGCGCGGGGCGACGACCGGGACGGGCCTGCGTCCGTACATGGCCCAGGCGATCCCGACGCCGATGACGAGGACGACCATGGTGGCCGCGGTGACCGTCATGGCGCTGACCGGCGGGTTGCCGTGCTCGTAACCGGTGACGGGCTCCAGCCACTTCAGGAAGCGCTCGCCGATCTCGAAGAAGGCTCCGGCGAAGACCGAACCGAAGGCCAGGATGACCATCGGGATGGTCATCGACTTCGGGGACTCGTGCGGGTGCGGCAGCTCGCCGGGGTGCACCTCGACGCCGGGCTCCACGCCCGGCGTCTTGTCCGGGTCCGGCGCCGGCTGCCAGCGCTTCTCGCCGAAGAAGGTGAGGAGCATGACCCGCGTCATGTAGAAGGCGGTGATGCCGGCGCCCAGCAGGGCCACTCCACCCAGGATCCAGCCCTCGGTGCCGCCCTTCGCGAAGGCCGCCTCGATGATCATGTCCTTCGAGAAGAAGCCCGACAGGCCCGGGAAGCCGATGATGGCCAGGTACCCGAGGCCGAAGGTCACGAAGGTGACGGGCATGTACTTCCGCAGGCCGCCGTACTTGCGCATGTCGACCTCGTCGTTCATCCCGTGCATCACGGAACCCGCGCCGAGGAAGAGACCTGCCTTGAAGAAGCCGTGCGTCACCAGGTGCATGATCGCGAAGACGTAGCCGATCGGGCCGAGGCCCGCGGCGAGGATCATGTAGCCGATCTGCGACATCGTCGAGCCCGCCAGGGCCTTCTTGATGTCGTCCTTCGCGCAACCGACGATCGCACCGAAGAGCAGTGTGACCGCGCCCACGACGGTGACCACCAGCTGGGCGTCCGGCGCCCCGTTGAAGACGGCGGCCGAGCGGACGATCAGATACACGCCCGCCGTCACCATGGTGGCCGCGTGGATCAGGGCCGAGACCGGCGTCGGGCCCTCCATCGCGTCCCCGAGCCAGGACTGCAGCGGGACCTGCGCCGACTTGCCGCAGGCGGCCAGCAGCAGCATCAGGCCGATGCCCGTCAGCGTGCCCTCGGAGGTCTCACCCACGGAGGCGAACACCGGCTCGAAGGCGAAGGTGCCGAAGGTGGTGAACATCAGCATGATCGCGATCGACAGGCCGATGTCGCCGACGCGGTTGACCAGGAAGGCCTTCTTCGCGGCGGTGGCCGCGCTGGGCTTGTGCTGCCAGAAGCCGATCAGGAGGTACGAGGCGAGGCCCACGCCCTCCCAGCCGAAGTACAGCAGCAGGTAGTTGTCGGCGAGGACCAGGAGCAGCATCGCCGCGACGAACAGGTTCAGGTAGCCGAAGAAGCGGCGGCGGCGCTCGTCGTGCTCCATGTACCCGATCGAGTACACGTGGATGAGCGTGCCCACCCCGGAGATCAGCAGGACGAACGTCATCGACAGCTGGTCCAGCTGGAAGGCCATGTCCGCCTGGAAACCCTCGACGGGGATCCACGAGTACAGGTTCTGGGTCAGGGTCCGGTCCTCGGCCGTGCGCCCCAGCATGTCGGCGAACAGGGCGACGCCGATCCCGAAGGAGGCGGCCGCGAGCAGGGTGCCGATCCAGTGACCGACCTTGTCGAGGCGCCGGCCGCCGCAGAGCAGCACCACCGCTCCGAGCAGGGGCGCCGCGATCAGCAGCGCAATCAGGTTCTCCACAGCGACCCCTTACAGCTTCATCAGGCTGGCGTCGTCGACCGAGGCCGAGTGGCGGGTACGGAACAGGGACACGATGATCGCCAGGCCGACCACGACCTCCGCGGCGGCGACGACCATCGTGAAGAACGCGATGATCTGGCCGTCGAGGTTGCCGTGCATCCGGGAGAACGCGACGAAGGCGAGGTTGCAGGCGTTGAGCATCAGCTCGACGCACATGAACAGCACGATCGCGTTCTTGCGGATCAGGACCCCGGTGGCACCGATGGTGAACAGCAGGGCCGCCAGGTACAGGTAGTTGACCGGATTCACTTCGAGGCCTCCTCACGGCCGAGGCGCTCCGAGGAGGCCTGCTCCAGTGCCTTGAGGTCGTCGATCGCCTGGCTGGAGACGTCCCGGATCTGGCCGCGGGCGCGCAGCGTCCGGTTGACGGTCAGCTCGGACGGCGTGCCGTCCGGCAGCAGACCGGCGACGTCGACCGCATTGTGCCGGGCGTAGACGCCGGGCGCGGGCAGCGGCGGCAGCTGGACGCCCTCGCGGACCCGCTTCTCGGCGAGTTCGCGCTGGGTGGCGGCCCGTTCGGTGCGCTCGCGGTGGGTGAGCACCATCGCGCCGACGGACGCGGTGATCAGCAGCGCACCGGTGATCTCGAAGGCGAAGACGTACTTGGTGAAGATCAGCTGCGCCAGGCCCTCGACGTGTCCGCCGGAGTTGACCCGGCCGAGCCCGTTGAAGTGGGTGAGCCCGGCGTTGGCGATGCCGCCGATCAGCAGGGTGCCGAAGCCGAGCCCGCACAGGACGGCCATCCACCGCTGTCCCTTGATGGTCTCCTTCAGGGAGTCGGCGGCGGTGACGCCGACGAGCATGACCACGAAGAGGAAGAGCATCATGATCGCGCCGGTGTAGACGATGACCTGGACGACGCCCAGGAAGTACGCCCCGTTGGCGAGGTAGAAGACGGCCAGGATGATCATCGTCCCGGCCAGGCTGAGGGCGCTGTGTACGGCCTTCTTCATCAGGATCGTGGCCAGTGCGCCGATGACGGCGACCGTGCCGAGGATCCAGAACTGGATCGCCTCGCCCGTGGAGGTCATGGAGGCGGCGGAGGCGGCGATGGCGCTCATGCGTCCACCTCCTCGGACTTCCCGTCCTCCGGGGCGACCTCGCCCTTGGAGACGGCGACCTGCCGGACGGTGCCGGGGGCGGCCCCGGTCACCAGCCCTCGGTAGTAGTCCGTGTCGTCCGTGCCGGGGAAGATCGAGTGCGGCGCCTCGACCATGCCCTCGGTCAGGCCGGCCAGCAGCTGCTCCTTGGTGTAGATGAGCGATTCGCGGCTGGAGTCGGCCAGTTCGAACTCGTTCGTCATGGTGAGCGCCCTCGTCGGGCACGCCTCCACGCACAGCCCGCACAGGATGCAGCGGGCGTAGTTGATCTGGTAGACGGCGCCGTACCGCTCACCCGGGGAGTAGCGCTCCTCCTCGGTGTTGTCCGCGCCCTCCACGTAGATCGCGTCGGCGGGACAGGCCCAGGCACACAGCTCGCACCCGATGCACTTCTCCAGACCGTCGGGGTGCCGGTTGAGCTGATGCCGTCCGTGGAAGCGCGGTGCGGTCGTTTTCTGCTGCTCCGGGTACTGCTCGGTGAGGCGCTTCTTGAACATGGCCTTGAAGGTCACGCCGAAGCCCGCCACCGGGTTCTGCCACTTCTCGTCGGACATCTCTCAAGCCTCCTCTCGGTCACTGTCAGTATTCGTCCCGCCACTGACAATCAGCTCCCGCTCGGTGCGGGACCGCCTGCGCGGTACGGGTGCGAGGTGCTGGCCGGGCTTGGGCGGTACGGGGAATCCGCCCGCCTGCGGGTCGAAGGGCTCGGCGTCGTGCACCGCCTCGGCGGCCGCCGTCTTCTCCCGTTTGTCGCGGAAGATGTCCGCGACGAAGGAGAGCAGAAGGATCGCCACGACGGCGCCGCCGATGTAGAGGACGATCTCGCTGAAGTCGTACGCCTCGTTGCGCAGCGCCCGGACGGTGGCCACCAGCATCAGCCAGACCACCGAGACGGGGATCAGGACCTTCCAGCCGAGCTTCATCAGCTGGTCGTAGCGCACGCGGGGCAGCGTGCCGCGCAGCCAGATGAAGAAGAACAGCAGCAGCTGCACCTTGAGGACGAACCAGAGCATCGGCCACCAGCCGTGGTTCGCGCCCTCCCAGAAGGAACTGATCGGGTACGGGGCCCGCCAGCCGCCCAGGAAGAGGGTGACCGAGACCGCCGAGACGGTGACCATGTTGACGTACTCGGCCAGCATGAACAGTGCGAACTTGATGGACGAGTACTCGGTGTTGAAGCCGCCGACCAGGTCGCCCTCGGACTCCGGCATGTCGAAGGGGGCGCGGTTCGTCTCGCCGACCATCGTGATGACGTAGATGATGAAGGACACCGGCAGCAGGACGATGAACCAGCGGTCCGCCTGCGCTTCCACGATCGCCGAGGTCGACATCGACCCGGAGTAGAGGAAGACCGAGGCGAAGGCCGCGCCCATCGCGATCTCGTAGGAGATCATCTGCGCGCAGGAGCGCAGGCCGCCGAGGAGCGGGTAGGTGGAGCCGGAGGACCAGCCGGCCAGCACGATGCCGTAGATGCCGACCGAGGCCACCGCGAGGATGTAGAGCATCGCGATGGGCAGGTCGGTCAGCTGCATCGTGGTGCGCTGGCCGAAGATGGAGACCTCGTCGCCCGGCGGCCCGAAGGGGATCACCGCGATGGCCATGAAGGCCGGGATCGCCGCGATGATCGGGGCCAGGACGTAGATGACCTTGTCGGCCCGCTTGACGATCAGGTCTTCCTTGAGCATCAGCTTCACGCCGTCGGCGAGCGACTGGAGCATGCCCCAGGGACCGTGCCGGTTCGGGCCGATGCGCAGCTGCATCCAGGCGACGACCTTGCGCTCCCACACGATGGAGAAGAGCACCGTCACCATCAGGAAGGCGAAGCAGAACACCGCCTTGACGACGACGAGCCACCAGACGTCCTGACCGAACAGGGACAGGTCCTCGGCAGCGAGTTGAACGGTGTTCACGCGCCCACCTCCGCAGTGGTGTCGCCTGCGCCGGCCGGCTTCGCCGGGCCGATGCGTACGAGGGTGCCCGGACGGGCGCCGGCGTCGGCGAGGACGCCGGAGCCGGTGGAGTTCAGCGGGAGCCAGACCACGCGGTCGGGCATCTCGGTGATCCGGAGCGGGAGTTCCACGGAGCCGGCCGGGCCGGTGACCGCGAGGACGTCGCCGTCCTTGACGCCGGTCTCGGCGGCCGTGGCGGCCGACAGCCGGGCGCTCGCCTCGTGCCGGGTGCCGGCCAGGGCGTCGTCGCCCTCCTGCAGCCGGCCGAGGTCCAGCAGGAGCCGGTGGCCGGCGAGGACCGCCTCGCCGGTGCCGGGGCGGGGCAGGGGCACGGTGTCCGCGCTCTGCCCGGCGGCCCGCTCCCCGGCCCACCGGCCGAGCCGGTCGATCTCCCGGCGTACGGCGTGCACGTCGGGCAGTGCGATCGGCCGGTCGGCGGCGTCGGCCAGCATGTGCAGCACGCGGGCGTCGGCGGGGGCGAGCCGGCGGGTCATCTGGTCGGGCTTGAGCGCTGCCTCGAACGGCCGGACCCGGCCCTCCCAGTTGATGAACGCGCCCGCCTTCTCGGCCACCGCTGCGACCGGGAGGACCACGTCCGCGTGCTCGGTGACCTCGCCGGGCCGCAGTTCCAGGGAGACCACGAAGGCCTCCTGGAGGGCGGTCCGCGCGCGGGCCGGGTCCGGCAGGTCGGCGACCTCGACGCCCGCGATCAGCAGGGCCGAGAGCTCCCGGGTCGCCGCGGCCTCGACGATCTGGCCGGTGTCGCGGCCGTAGCGGTGCGGGAGGTCGTCCAGGTCCCAGGCGGCGGCGACCTCGGCGCGGGCCCGCGGGTCCGTGGCGGGGCGGCCGCCCGGCAGCAGGGACGGCAGCGCGCCCGCCTCGACGGCGGCCCGCTCACCGGCCCGGCGCGGGATCCACACCAAGGTGGCCCCGGTGGCGCCGGCGGCCCGTACGGCCGCGGTCAGCGCGCCCGGCACCCCGGCGAGGCGCTCCCCGACGAGGATGACCGCTCCGGGCAGGCGCAGTGCCTCGGCGGCCTCGGCGCCCCCGGTCTCCAGGCCGGTCCGGGAGGCCAGCGCGTCGAGCCACTCGGGCTCGGTGCCGGGCGCGGCGGCCAGCAGGAGGCCGCCGGCCTTGTCCAGGCCGCGGGTGGCGAAGGGGGCGACGGAGAAGGTCCGCTGCTTGTGCTTGCGGTGGGCCTTGCGCAGCCGCAGGAAGACCCCCGGAGCCTCCTCCTCGGCCTCGATGCCGACGAGCAGCACCGCCGGGGCCGCCTCCAGGGCGGTGTACGAGAGCCACCGACCGCCGAGGTCGACCCCGTACCCGGCGACCGCCGAGGCCAGGAACTCGGCCTCCTCCGCGCTGTGCACGCGGGCCCGGAAGTCGATGTCGTTGGTGTCGAGCACCACCCGCGCGAACTTGGCGTAGGCGTAGGCGTCCTCGACGGGGAGCCGGCCGCCGGTCAGCACCCCGGCCCGGCCGCGCGCGGCGGCGAGCCCGTGGGCCGCGGCCTCCAGGGCCTCGGGCCAGCTCGCCGGCTCCAGCACCCCGGCGGCGCTGCGCACCAGCGGGGTGGTCAGCCGGTCCGGGCGCTGCGCGTAGCGGAACCCGAAGCGGCCCTTGTCGCAGAGCCACTCCTCGTTGACCTCGGGGTCCTCGGCGGCCAGGCGGCGCAGCACCTTGCCGCGGCGGTGGTCGGTGCGGGTCGCGCAGCCGCCCGCGCAGTGCTCGCACACGCTCGGGGAGGAGACGAGGTCGAAGGGGCGGGAGCGGAACCGGTACGCGGCCGAGGTGAGGGCGCCGACCGGGCAGATCTGGATGGTGTTGCCGGAGAAGTACGACTCGAAGGGGTCGCCCTCGCCGGTGCCGACCTGCTGGAGCGCGCCGCGTTCCAGCAGCTCGATCATCGGATCGCCGGCGATCTCGTTGGAGAAGCGGGTGCAGCGCGCGCACAGCACGCACCGCTCGCGGTCCAGCAGCACCTGGGTGGAGATGGGAACCGGCTTCTCGTAGGTGCGCTTCTTGCCCTCGAACCGCGATTCGGCGTTGCCGTGCGACATGGCCTGGTTCTGCAGCGGGCACTCGCCGCCCTTGTCGCAGACCGGGCAGTCCAGCGGGTGGTTGATGAGCAGCAGCTCCATCACACCGCGCTGGGACTTGTCGGCGACCTCGGAGGTCAGCTGGGTCTTGACGACCATGCCGTCGGTGCAGGTGATGGTGCAGGAGGCCATCGGCTTGCGCTGGCCCTCGACCTCGACGATGCACTGGCGGCAGGCGCCGGCCGGGGAGAGGAGGGGGTGGTCGCAGAACCGGGGGATCTCGATGCCGAGCTGCTCGGCGGCCCGGATGACGAGGGTGCCCTTGGGCACGGACAGTTCGACCCCGTCGATGGTCAGCGAGACGGTGTTCTCGGGTGGAACCGCCGCTCCGCCCCCGGAGGCCGCTGTAGTGGTGACGGTCATGCGTTCACCTCCGTGTCGGCCCAGAGGGTCGACTTCCTGGGGTCGAAGGGGCAGCCCTTGCCCGTGATGTGCTGCTCGTACTCCTCGCGGAAGTACTTGAGCGAGGAGAAGATCGGACTGGCCGCACCGTCGCCGAGCGCACAGAAGGACTTGCCGTTGATGTTGTCGGCGATGTCGTTCAGCTTGTCGAGGTCGGACATGACGCCCAGGCCGGCCTCGATGTCGCGGAGCAGCTGGACCAGCCAATAGGTGCCTTCGCGGCAGGGGGTGCATTTGCCGCAGGACTCGTGGGCGTAGAACTCGGTCCACCGGGTCACGGCCCGCACCACGCACGTCGTCTCGTCGAAGCACTGGAGGGCCTTGGTGCCGAGCATCGATCCGGCGGCGCCCACGCCCTCGTAGTCGAGCGGGACGTCGAGGTGCTCGTCCGTGAACATCGGGGTGGAGGAGCCGCCCGGGGTCCAGAACTTGAGCCGGTGCCCGGGGCGCATGCCGCCGCTCATGTCGAGGAGCTGGCGCAGGGTGATGCCGAGCGGGGCCTCGTACTGGCCGGGGCCGACGACGTGCCCGGAGAGCGAGTACAGGGTGAAGCCGGGGGACTTCTCGGTCCCCATCGACTTGAACCAGTCCTTGCCCTTGTTCAGGATCGCGGGAACCGACGCGATCGACTCCACGTTGTTGACGACAGTGGGGCACGCGTAGAGCCCCTCGACCGCAGGGAAGGGGGGACGCAGCCGGGGCTGGCCGCGCCGGCCTTCGAGGGAGTCGAGCAGCGCCGTCTCCTCGCCGCAGATGTACGCGCCCGCGCCCGCGTGCACCGTGATGTCGAGGTTGCGCCCGGTGCCGTCGATGTCCGTGCCGAGGTATCCGGCCGCGTACGCCTCGCGCACGGCCTCGTGCAGGCGCCGCAGTACGGGCACCGTCTCCCCGCGCAGGTAGATGAAGGCGTGCTCCGAGCGGATCGCGTAGCAGGCGATGATCATTCCCTCGATGAGGGAGTGCGGGTTGGCGAAGAGGAGGGGGATGTCCTTGCAGGTACCCGGCTCCGACTCGTCCGCGTTCACCACCAGGTAGTGCGGCTTTCCGTCGCCCTGCGGGATGAACTGCCACTTCATTCCGGTGGGGAAGCCGGCGCCGCCGCGGCCGCGCAGACCCGAGTCCTTGACGTAGGCGATGAGGTCGTCCGGGGTCATCGCGAGGGCCTTGCGCAGGCCCTCGTACCCCTCGTGCCGCCGGTAGGTCTCCAGCGTCCACGACCGCGGCTCGTCCCAGAAGGAGGACAGCACGGGGGCGAGGAGCTTCTCCGGGCTGGTCCCTCCCCCGGTCTCCGGGTGGGAGGTGCCCCCATTGCCGCCGTTGCTCAGTTCGGAAGACACCGACATCACTCCCCTCCCTCGGTGGTGGCCTCGCCGCGCGGGTGGACGATCGGGGTGTGCGCGGATTCTCCGCGCGCGATGCGCAGCCCGATCAGGGAGGCGGGGCCGGCGCCGCCGGTCGCCTCGACCGCGCCCTCGCGTTCGTCCGGGAACCCGGCCAGGATCCGGGCGGTCTCCTTGTACGTGCACAGCGGCGCGCCCCGGGTCGGCGAGACCTCGCGGCCGGCCAGCAGGTCGTCGACCATGGCCTTGGCGGACTGGGGTGTCTGGTTGTCGAAGAACTCCCAGTTGACCATCACCACGGGGGCGAAGTCGCAGGCCGCGTTGCACTCGATGTGTTCGAGGGTGATCTTGCCGTCGGGGGTGGTCTCGTTGTTGCCGACGCCGAGGTGCTCCTTGAGCTCCTCGAAGATCGCGTCGCCGCCCATCACCGCACACAGGGTGTTCGTACAGACACCGACCTGGTAGTCGCCGGAGGGCCGCCGCCGGTACATCGTGTAGAAGGTCGCCACAGCCGTGACCTCGGCGGTGGTCAGGCCCAGTACCTCGGCGCAGAACCGGATGCCGGTGCGCGAGACGAAGCCCTCCTCGGACTGGGTCAGGTGCAGCAGCGGCAGCAGCGCGGAGCGGCTGTCGGGGTAGCGCGCGATGACTTCCTTGGCGTCGGCTTCGAGGCGCTCGCGTACCTCCGCCGGAAAGTCGGGGGCCGGCAGCTGGGGCATGCCCAGCGAGACCCCTTGGTTCGAAGGACTGGCGGTCATCGGTCGACGCCTCCCATCACGGGGTCGATGGAGGCGACGGCGACGATGACGTCGGCGACCTGGCCGCCCTCGCACATCGCGGCCATGGCCTGCAGGTTGGTGAAGGACGGATCGCGGAAGTGGACCCGGTAGGGGCGGGTGCCGCCGTCGGAGACGACGTGCACGCCGAGCTCGCCCTTGGGGGACTCGACGGCCGCGTACGCCTGCCCGGCCGGTACCCGGAAGCCCTCGGTCACCAGCTTGAAGTGGTGGATGAGGGCCTCCATGGACGTGCCCATGATGTTCCTGATGTGATCGAGCGAGTTGCCGAGACCGTCCGGGCCCATCGCGAGCTGCGCCGGCCAGGCGATCTTCTTGTCGGCGACCATCACCGGTCCCGGCTCCAGGCGCTCCAGGCACTGCTCGACGATCCGCAGCGACTGGCGCATCTCCTCCAGGCGGATCAGGAACCGCCCGTAGGAGTCGCAGCTCTCGGTGGTCGGCACGTCGAACTCGTAGTTCTCGTAGCCGCAGTACGGGTCCGACTTGCGCAGGTCGTGCGGCAGGCCGGCGGAGCGCAGGATCGGGCCGGTGGCGCCGAGTGCCATGCAGCCGGTGAGGTCGAGGTAGCCGACGTCCTGCATGCGGGCCTTGAAGATGGGGTTGCCGGTGGCGAGCTTGTCGTACTCCGGCAGGTTCTTCTTCATGGTCTTGACGAACTCGCGCAGCTGGTCGACGGCGCCCGGGGGCAGGTCCTGCGCGAGGCCGCCGGGGCGGACGAACGCGTGGTTCATGCGCAGTCCGGTGATCAGCTCGAAGATGTCGAGGATCAGCTCGCGGTCGCGGAAGCCGTAGATCATGATCGTGGTCGCGCCCAGCTCCATGCCCCCGGTGGCGATGCACACCAGGTGGGAGGAGAGCCGGTTGAGTTCCATGAGCAGGACGCGCAGGACGGTGGCGCGGTCCGGGATCTGGTCGGTGATGCCGAGCAGCTTCTCGACGCCGAGGCAGTAGGCCGTCTCGTTGAAGAACGGCGTCAGGTAGTCCATGCGCGTCACGAAGGTGGTGCCCTGCGTCCAGTTCCGGAATTCGAGGTTCTTCTCGATGCCGGTGTGCAGGTAGCCGATGCCGCAGCGGGCCTCGGTGACCGTCTCGCCGTCGATCTCCAGGATCAGGCGCAGCACTCCGTGGGTGGACGGGTGCTGCGGACCCATGTTGACGACGATCCGCTCGTCGTCGGCCTTGGCCGCGGACTGGACGATCTCGTCCCAGTCGCCGCCGGTGACGGTGTAGACGGTGCCCTCGGTCGTCTCGCGGGAGGACGCGTGGTCCGCGGAGGCGTGGTTTGACGTGGACATCAGCTGTACGACCTCCGCTGGTCGGGAGCCGGGATCTGGGCGCCCTTGTACTCGACGGGGATGCCGCCGAGCGGGTAGTCCTTGCGCTGCGGGAAGCCCTGCCAGTCGTCCGGCATCATGATCCGGGTGAGGGCCGGGTGCCCGTCGAAGATCAGGCCGAAGAAGTCGTACGTCTCGCGCTCGTGCCAGTCGTTGGTCGGGTAGACGGCGACGAGCGAGGGGACGTGCGGGTCGCTGTCCGGGACGGACACCTCCAGCCGCAGGATCCGCCCGTGCGTGAGCGAGCGCAGGTGGTAGACGGCGTGCAGTTCGCGGCCCTTGTCCCCGGGGAAGTGCACGCCGGAGACACCGGTGCAGAGCTCGAAGCGCAGGGCCGGGTCGTCGCGCAGGGTGCGCGCCACTCGGACCAGGTGCTCGCGGGCGATGTGGAAGGTGAGCTCGCCCCGGTCGACCACCGTCTTCTCGATGGCGTTGGCGGGGACCAGGTCCTGCTCCTCCAGGGCGCCTTCGAGCTCGTCGGCCACCTCGTCGAAGTAGGAGCCGTACGGCCGGCTCGTCGCGCCGGGCATGGCCACGGTCCGCACGAGGCCGCCGTAGCCGCTGGTGTCCCCGCCGCCCGCGGCACCGAACATGCCCTTGTGGACGCCGATGACCTCGGGGCCCTGGGCGCGCGGCGCGGGGACGTTGCTGCCATTGCTGCCGTTCTCCGGCTCTTGGGTCTCGCTCACCGGAGCAGCCCCTTCATCTCGATGGTGGGGAGGGCCTTGAGGGCCGCCTCCTCCGCCTCACGGGCCGCCTCTTCCCGGTTCACGCCGAGCTTTCCGCCCTGGATCTTCTGGTGGAGCTTGAGGATCGCGTCCAGCAGCATCTCGGGGCGTGGCGGGCAGCCGGGCAGATAGATGTCCACCGGGACGATGTGGTCGACGCCCTGGACGATCGCGTAGTTGTTGAACATGCCGCCCGAAGATGCGCAAACCCCCATGGAGATAACCCATTTGGGAGCGGGCATCTGGTCGTACACCTGCCGCAGCACCGGCGCCATCTTCTGACTGACCCGTCCGGCCACGATCATCAGATCGGCCTGGCGCGGGGAGCCGCGGAAGACCTCCATGCCGAAGCGGGCCAGGTCGTACCGGCCCGCTCCGGTGGTCATCATCTCGATGGCGCAGCAGGCCAGACCGAAGGTGGCCGGGAAGACGGACGACTTGCGCACCCATCCCGCGGCCTGTTCGACGGTGGTCAGCAGAAAGCCGCTCGGCAGCTTCTCTTCCAGTCCCATGGAAATTCAGCCCCTCAGTCCCATTCCAGGCCGCCGCGGCGCCACACGTAGGCGTAGGCGACGAAGACGGTGAGCACGAAGAGCAGCATCTCGACGAGCCCGAAGATCCCCAGGGAGTCGAAGGTGACAGCCCAGGGGTAGAGGAAGACAACCTCGATGTCGAAGACGATGAAGAGCATCGCCGTCAGGTAGTACTTGATGGGGAAGCGGCCACCGCCGGCCGGCATCGGCGTCGGCTCGATGCCGCACTCGTAGGCTTCAAGCTTTGCCCGGTTGTACCGTTTTGGGCCGATCAGCGTGGCCATGACCACGGAGAAGATCGCAAACCCTGCGCCGAGGGCGCCGAGCACGAGGATGGGCGCGTACGCATTCACGCTCCTCGCTCCTTCCAGTCGTCCTTGACCGTTGGACCGCTGCCGGCCGGGGGGCACCTCCCAGCGGTCGCCGCTGGGGGGCGTGCGCCGCCTCGCGAAGATCACGCTTTCGATCAAGCGCTTCCATGTGAGGCAGTTCACAAGCCGGACTGGTGCGCATCTTATGCCTGCTCGTCTGTGATCTGCGACACGGGTTGCGACACCGAGTTTGTGATCTCCACCACCTGACGAACGATCATGAAGTCCAATGAGTGGTGATCTTCATACGCGAAGCATCCACATGATCACCAAAGGTGACATCCGAGCCCGTTACCGCAGGTAGAAGGCCACTGGCCCTATCAAAGGATTCCACGTGCAGGCAAATTGGCAACGAGGGTATCGGGGTGGTAAGGGGATCGGCGTCGCCCGGTCGGGGGACTCCCGGCGTACGGAGGTGGACGCGGGAGGATCCGGACCGGGCGCGGGGCGGACCCGAGGGGGTGAGAGGAATGAGGGGCGGAAGAGGGGGCAGACGCCGAACCGGCGGAAGCGCCCGCCGACCGCCCACGGGACGACGCGAGCGCGTGCATCCGTTCACGAACCTCTCGGCCCGTTCACAGGAAGGTCACGGGAGGAGCACAGCGTCCGCATGACGTGATGCTGCTGTGACCTGCGCCACTCCGAATCGAGCCTTCCGAAAGAGGGCTTGGCCATCTGTGCCGAGTGATGGTAGGTCAGGGGTCAATCGGGACTTAATTCCGAAACCCCATGATCACAGCCTTGTGAGGGCCTGTCCGTTTCGCCCGTTACGGCGTCAATAAGAAGCCGGACGCGCCCGGTTCGCGCCCTTCTCACGCAACTGTGGCGCAACCCACGTTTCTTGAAGGGAACCCGGACGCCCTGATAGCGGTTGTCCTCATGTCCCACACCGCTCACATACCCAGCCACCGGAAGCCCCGCCGCAGCGCCTCGAAGCTCGCGGTGCGCGCCGGAGTTGCCGGTGGCGTCCTCAGCACCCTCGCCATGGCCGGCACCGCGAGCGCGTCCCCGTCCGCCGAGCCCGTGGCCGAGACGACGCTCGAAATGCCGGTCCTCAACCTGGACCTGGGCGCCGACGTCTCCTCCGCCGTCACCCAGGCCGCCGAGAACACCCGCCTCGCGGCCGTCGAGGGCGAACTGACCGCCCAGGAGGAGAGCGCCCGTACCGGCGCCGCCGCCGAGGCGAAGCAGGCCAAGGAAGAGGCCCAGAAGAAGGCCGACGCCGAAAAGGCCGAGAAGGCCGCGAGGGCGGCGAAGGAAGAGGCCGACCGCAAGGCCGCGGCCGAGCGTTCCAGCCGCAGCGGCTCCGAGCGCACGACGCTGAAGAGCACCGCCGCCCCGCAGGGCTCCGGCACCGTCTCCGCCCCGGCCACCGGCTCCGCCGCGGCCATCGTCAACTTCGCCCGCGCGCAGGTCGGCAAGGCGTACGTGATGGGCGGCACCGGCCCGTCCTCGTTCGACTGCTCCGGTCTCGTCCAGGCCGCCTACCGCCAGGCCGGCATCAGCCTGCCGCGCATGTCCCAGGCGCAGTCCTCGGCCGGCACCTCCGTGTCGCTGAGCGCACTGCAGCCGGGCGACATCCTGTACTGGGGCTCCCGGGGCAGCGCGTACCACGTCGCCATCTACGTCGGCGGCGGCAAGTTCGTCGGCGCGCAGAACCCCAGCACCGGCATCGTCGAGCGCAACCTCAGCTACGACAAGCCGACGGGCGCCGTCCGCGTCCTCTGAGCACCGCTCAGCTCACGGCACCAGGTACGGCCGAGGGCCGGTACTCCCCCGCTCGGGGGTGGAGTGCCGGCCCTGGGGCCGTTCTTCGTGTTTCCCGGGGGCCAGGACGTGCCCACGGGTCCTGCGCGGCCCAGCGGGGCCGGCGAGGCCGCCGGCTCGGAGCGGGCCTCCCGCTGCTTCTCGTGGAGCGCGAGCGGCTCGGCGTGCTCCTCGACGAGCCGCTCCTGGTATGCCCTCTCGACCGCGCCCCGGACGCCCCCGGCCGGGCCCGTGCCCGCGGCACGCTCGCCGGCCTGATCACGGGGCTGCCGGCCGGGCCGTGTCCCGCCTGGCGGCCGCCCGTGTCGAACCGGCCGAGTCCCTGCGAAGATGGCGGCAGCGCGCGCCTGACCGTCGGGGCCGACCCGCCGCGTCCCGACCCGCCCCTGGAGGTGGTGGTCCCGTGAACCCGAAGCCGTACGAATCCCACGGCGCCGGCGACCCCACCGCGGGCGTGGCCGCGCTCGGGCTCGGCCTGCTCGCGGTGGGCGGCTGGCTGCTGACCACCGCCCGCCCCTGGCAGAAGCCCGGCCACCCGCTCACGCTGGGCCTCGGCTGGAGCGCCTCGGCGGCGCTGCTGGTGTGCGGGCTGGTCCTGCTGGCCAGGTGCGTCCGTACCGTCCACGGCCGCCAGGACGCGGCCCCGGAGCCTGCCCCGGACCCGGACTCGGACGTGCCCGCACCCACCGAGGCGGGCACGGGCACGGACGGCTGACGCGTCGGTTCAGGCCTTGGGGGCCACCTTCGAGAGGCCGTTGATGATGCGGTCCATCGCGTCACCGCCCGTCGGGTCGGTCAGGTTGGCCAGCATCTTCAGGGTGAACCGCATCAGCACCGGGTGGGTCAGACCGCGCTGGGCGGCGATCTTCATGACCTTCGGGTTGCCGATCAGCTTCACGAAGGCGCGGCCCAGCGTGTAGTAGCCGCCGTAGGTCTCCTTGAGCACCTTCGGGTAGTTGTGCAGCGCCAGCTCTCGCTGGGCCGGGGTGGCCCGCGCCTGGGCCTGCACGATGACGTCGGCCGCGATCCGGCCCGACTCCATGGCGTACGCGATGCCCTCGCCGTTGAACGGGTTGACGAGCCCGCCCGCGTCGCCGACCAGCAGCAGCCCCTTGGTGTAGTGCGGCTGCCGGTTGAAGGCCATCGGCAGGGCCGCGCCGCGGATCGGCTGCGTCATGTTCTCGGGCGTGTAGCCCCAGTCCTCCGGCATGGAGGCGCACCAGGCCTTGAGGACCTCGCGCCAGTCCAGCTCCTTGAAGGCGGAGGAGCTGTTGAGGATGCCGAGGCCGACGTTGGAGGTGCCGTCGCCCATGCCGAAGATCCAGCCGTAGCCGGGCAGCAGCCGGTCCTGCGCGCCGCGCCGGTCCCACAGCTCCAGCCAGGACTCCAGGTAGTCGTCGTCGTGCCGCGGCGAGGTGAAGTACGTCCGCACGGCCACGCCCATCGGGCGGTCCTCGCGCCGGTGCAGGCCCATCGCCAGGGACAGCCGGGAGGAGTTGCCGTCGGCCGCGACGACCAGCGGGGCGTGGAAGGTGACCGGGGTCTTCTCCTCGCCCAGCTTCGCGTGCACGCCGGTGATGTGACCGGTGCGCGCGTCGCGCACCGGCTCGCCGACGGTGCAGCGCTCGTACAGGCGGGCGCCGGCCTTCTGCGCCTGGCGGGCCAGGGTCTCGTCGAAGTCGTCGCGCTTGCGGACGAGTCCGTAGTCCGGATAGGAGGCGAGTTCCGGCCAGTCCAGCTGGAGCCGCTGCCCGCCGCCGATGATCCGCAGACCCTTGTTCCGCAGCCAGCCGGCCTCTTCGGAGATGTCGATGCCCATCGCCACCAGCTGCTTGGTGGCGCGCGGGGTCAGGCCGTCGCCGCAGACCTTCTCGCGCGGGAACGCCGTCTTCTCCAGCAGCAGGACGTCCAATCCGGCCTTGGCGAGGTAGTAGGCGGTGGTCGAGCCGGCGGGCCCGGCCCCGACGACGATCACGTCCGCGGAGTGTTCGGAGAGGAGCTCGGTCACTGCGGGGTCTCCCGAAGGCTCGATAAAGGGTGCCCAACGGCACCGGACATGTGCAGTCTATGCAGCGAGAGAGATCACGATCCGAAGGGTGCCTCCGATGACCACCTCGCCGACCCGGCCGCTTCCCTCCGTACGGCTCCGCGTGCCCACGGACGAGGACGCGCACGCCTGGCACGCGGCCTTCGCCGACCCCGACGTCATGGAGTTCCTGGGAGGTCCCGCGGAGCTGTCCGCGTACGAGGAGATCACCGCCCGCCAGCGCATGCACGACGCCCAGCTGGGCTACTGCCTGTGGACCCTGGTGGACGCGCAGGGCACGGTGATCGGCTTCACCGGCGCCCAGCCGTGGCCCCGGGAGAAGGCGTGGGGCCCGGTGGGCGAGATCGAGATCGGCTGGCGACTGGGCCGCTCCGCCTGGGGCCAGGGCTACGCGTACGCCGCCGCGCTGGCCACCCTGGAGCGGGTCCGCGCGGCCGGTGTCCCGCACGTGGTGGCGATGATCGACGCCCGGAACGCGCGTTCGGTGGCGGTGGCGGAGCGTCTGGGCATGACCCTGGCCGAGGAGTTCACCACCCCGGGCGGCAATCCGGCCCGGCGCTACGCCCTGTCCCTGGGGCGCGGGTAACCGGGCTCCGCCCGGCCCTGGGGCTCCGCCCCGGACCCCGGCGCCTCGAACGCCGTGTGCGGAGCCGGGCTTCAGAAGACGGACAGGCCCGTCAGGGTCGTGAACCGGTCGAGGGCCGCCACGCCCGCCACCGAGTTGCCGCGGGCGTCCAGGCCCGGGCTCCACACCGCGATGGTGCACTGGCCCGGGACGACGGCGACGATGCCGCCGCCCACCCCGCTCTTGCCGGGCAGCCCGACGCGGTAGGCGAATTCGCCCGCCGCGTCGTACGTCCCGCAGGTCAGCATCACCGCGTTGATCTGCTTGGCCTCGCTGCGCGTCAGCAGTCGCGTGCCGTCCGCGCGGAGCCCGTGCCGGGCCAGGAAGCGCCCGGCACGGGCCAGGTCGGCGCAGCTCATCTCGATGGAGCACTGCCAGAAGTAGTGCTCCAGCAGCGCGGGGACCGGATTGCCGATGTTCCCGTACGAGGCCATGAAGTGGGCGACGGCCGCGTTGCGGTCGCCGTGCTCCTGCTCGGAGGCCGCGACCTCGGCGTCGAAGCCGATGTCCGGGTTCTGGCTCTCCTGCCGCAGGAACTCCAGCAGCTCGCTGCTCGCGTCACCCGTCAGCGTCTGGAGCCGGTCGGTGACCACGAGGGCGCCCGCGTTGATGAATGGATTGCGCGGAATGCCGTTTTCGTACTCCAGCTGTACGAGCGAGTTGAACGGGTTGCCGGAGGGCTCCCGCCCGACCCGCTCCCACAGGCTGTCGCCGCCCTCCGCCAGAGCCAGGGCGAGGGCGAAGACCTTGGTGATGGACTGGGCGGAGAAGGGAACCCGCCAGTCCCCCACCCCGAAGACGTTGCCGTCGAGGTCGGCAATGGCCATCCCGAACCGCCGCCGGTCCACGGAGGCCAGCGCCGGGATGTACTCGGCGGGTGTACCGCTGCCGATCAGCGGGGCGATGTCGGCCGCGATCCGCTCCAGCAGGGGCCCGTAGTCCGGGCGCTCGACGTCAGACACCGCGGTCAGTCCTTGATGCCCCGGTGCAGCGCGACGATGCCGCCGCTGAGGTTGCGCCAGGCGACCCCGGACCAGCCGGCCTTCTGCAGCAGGGCGGCCAGCGCCGGCTGGTCGGGCCATTCGCGGATGGACTCGGCGAGGTACACGTACGGGTCGGGGTCGGACACCACCGTGCGGGCCACCGGCGGCAGCGCCCGCATCAGGTACTCCATGTAGACCGTGCGGAACGGCGCCCAGGTGGGCTGCGAGAACTCGCAGATGACGACCTGCCCGCCGGGCTTCGTCACCCGGTACAGCTCGCGCAGGGCGGCGTCGGTGTCCTGGACGTTGCGCAGCCCGAAGGAGATCGTGACGGTGTCGAAGACGTCGTCCTTGAACGGCAGCTTCGTCGCGTCACCGGCGGTCAGCGGCAGCCAGGAGTGCCTCTTCTTGCCCTCCATGAGCATGCCCAGGGAGAAGTCGCAGGGGACGACGTACGCGCCGGTGGCGGCGAAGGGCAGCGAGGAGGTGGCGGTTCCGGCGGCCAGGTCGAGGACCACGTGGCCGGGACGCGCGCCGACCGCCTTGGCGACCTCCTTGCGCCACAGCCGGGCCTGGCCCAGCGAGATGACGTCGTTGGTGAGGTCGTATTTTGCCGCGATGCCGTCGAACATGGAGGCGACTTCGTGCGGCTGCTTGTCCAGGGAAGCCCTTGTCACTGGCGTTCGCCCCTCGGTGTGCGATGCGGATCGGCGGGTACGCCCCCATCCTCTCAGGCCGCGCCCGCCAAGAGCCGCGGGGGCTCCGACACCCCCGGCCCCCTTTCCCACCGGAGAGGTGTCGGAAACTGTTCCGAAGGACAGTTACGCGGCGCCCCGGCGGACGCGTTGACTGACACGGTGCGGCCCGGTGAGGGTCACCCACCGGATCGGTGACCGAATCGTGGCCGGTCCGGCAGCGGCCGCCACGAACAGGAAGCTTCACAATGCCGGCAGGCCATTCCGACGGTCGCTCCCGTCGCAGCAGCCCGCGCGCCCAGCGCCGGGCCGAGCGGCGCAAGCGGCTGCGGCGCACGATCCTCCTCGGCTCGGCGGCGCTGGCCGTGGTCTCGGCGACCGCGTACACACTGCTGCCCCAGGACGACGACGCGAAAGCCGCCGCGGGCCGGGCAGCGGCCCAGCCGGACCCGACGGCCGGGGAATCCGCGGACGCTTCCGGGAACGCGGTCCCGCAGGGCGGCCAGCAGTCCCCCTCCCCGCAGCCGCCCAGCTCGCCCCCGGCATCTCCCGCCGGCTCGCCCACGCCCACGGTCGGCGCCGCGACGCCCGCCCGGCCGGGCGTCTTCAAGGCCTCCTCCACCGCCGGAAAGGCGCAGGGCAAGGGGCCGGCGCGCCGCTGGCGGATCGAGGTCGAGGAGGGCAGTGGGGTCGACCCGGAGTCGGCCGCCCGCTCGGTCGAGACGATCCTCGGGGATCCGCGCGGCTGGACCAAGGACCCGCAGTACGGCTTCCAGCTCGTCGGGGCGGGCCAGCCGGTGGACTTCACCGTCAAGATCGCGACGCCCACGACCACCGACCGCCTGTGCGAGGTGGTCACGCCCGAGCTCATCGGCGAGACCAACTGCCGGGCGGGGCACACCGTCGTGGTCAACCTCAAGCGCTGGCAGGAGGGTTCGCCGCAGTTCAAGGGCACGCCTGAGGAGTACCGGGCGCTGATCATCAACCACGAGGTCGGGCACGAGCTCGGCCGCGATCACGAGACCTGCCCGGGCCCCGGCAAGCCCGCTCCGGCGATGATGCAGCAGATCAAGGGACTGCTCGGCTGCAAGTCCAACGCCTGGCCGTACGACTCCGAGGGAACCTACCTGTCCGGTCCGCCCGTCCTATAGGGAGGAGAGCCGGTCACAGGACGGGGCCGGCCGGGGGGCTAGGAGAAAACGTGCGCGTCGTCAGCTTCAGCGTCCCGCCGTGGTTTCCCCCGTACGAGGAGCCGGGCGGGGAAGCGCAGGCACCGTGCGACGACGTGCAGGGCGGCTCCGTGCCGAACGGGGACGGGCCCGCCGAGCGGCCCGCCGATGCCCAGCTGACCGAACAGGAGTCGGCGGTGTTCCTGTGCCTGGCCACCGGCGCCTCCAACCGGGAACTCGCCGCCGAGCTTCAACTCTCCGTCAGCACGGTCAAGTTCCACGTGGTGAACATCCGGGCCAAGCTGGGCGGCATCAGCCGCCTGCAGGCCTGCCTGCTGGCCGCCCTCGCCCGGGAGGACACCCGGCGCGCCGCCGGCCGCTCCGGGGACCGCGACCGGACCGGGCTCAGCGACGACGGTGGAGCAGGCGCCCGCCGATGACCGTGGCCACGCACGTGGTCGCACCCCGCTCCAGCAACGCGGCCTCGTCCGCCACGGCGAAGACCGCGAACCGCGCCGGAACCCCCGCCTCCAGGATCCCGTGGAAGGCCTCCGCCGCAGCCTCCCGCCCGGCGAAGGGATCCAGGTCGGGCAGCCCCTCGTAGGCGGCGGGCGGCAGGATCGTGAGCCCGGACCGGGACACCGCCGTGCGCACCGCCGGGATCGTGAAGCGCCCGCAGACCGCCACCACCCCGCGGGCCAGCAGCCGCTGCGTGCCGCGCCGGGCGCTGTGGCCCCACCGCGGCTCGGTCATCTTCAGCGCGTCGAGCGCGGCCGCACCCCGGATCGGGTCCGCGCCGAGCTCGGTGACCTCGTACGGATCGTCCGGGTAGTACGTGCGCTCCAGCAGCTCGTCGGCCCCCCGCACCACCAGCCCCGGGGTGATCACCCCGGGCCAGCGGCGGGTCCGGGCGTGCGGATGGGCCGCGGCGGCCTCCTCGTACGACCCCACGCGGGCGATCCGGTCCCCGTCGACGAGGACCGCACCGCCCGGCAGCGGCGCGGACCCCGGCCCGGGGACCAGGAGTTCGGCGGTGTGCAGCGTCAGCATCGGTCGGCGGGCGTCGTCAGTTCGTGGAGATGAGCTTCAGCTCGGGGTGCGCCGTGCCGCCCTCGATGGCGGTGGAGGAGATGTGCGAGACCACCCGGTCGTCGACCGGGTCGTTCGCCGGGTCGTCGTGCACGAGCAGGTGCTCGTACGTGGTCGCGCGCTGCGCCGGGGTGCGGCCCGCCTTGCGGATCAGGTCGATGATCTCCTGGCGGTTGGAGCGGTGCTTGGCACCGGCCGAGGAGACGACGTTCTCCTCCAGCATGATCGATCCGAGGTCGTCGGCACCGTAGTGCAGCGAGAGCTGGCCCGCCTCCTTGCCGACGGTCAGCCAGGAGCCCTGGATGTGGGCGATGTTGTCGAGGAACAGGCGCGCGATCGCGATCATGCGCAGGTACTCGAAGATCGTCGCCTGGGTGCGGCCCTTCAGGCGGTTGTTCTCGGGCTGGTAGGTGTACGGGATGAAGGCGCGGAAGCCGCCCGTACGGTCCTGGGTGTCCCGGATCATCGCGATGTGCTCGATGCGCTCGGCGTTGGTCTCGCCGGTGCCCATCAGCATCGTGGAGGTGGACTCCACGCCCAGCTTGTGGGCGATCTCCATGATCTCCAGCCAGCGCTCGCCGGACTCCTTGAGCGGGGCGATCGCCGTACGCGGCCGCTCCGGCAGCAGCTCGGCGCCGGCGCCCGCGAACGAGTCGAGGCCGGCCGCGTGGATGCGCTGGATGGCCTCCTCCGCCGAGACGCCCGAGATGCGGGCCATGTGCTCGACCTCGGACGCGCCGAGGGAGTGGATGACCAGCTGCGGGAAGTCCTTCTTGATGGCGGAGAAGTGGTGCTCGTAGTACTCGACGCCGTAGTCCGGGTGGTGCCCGCCCTGGAACATGATCTGGGTGCCGCCGAGCTCGACGGTCTCCGCGCAGCGGCGCAGGATGTCGTCGAGGTCGCGGGACCAGCCCTTCTTGGCGTCCTTGGGGGCCGCGTAGAAGGCGCAGAACTTGCACGCCGTGACGCACACGTTGGTGTAGTTGATGTTCCGCTCGATGATGTACGTCGCGATGTGCTCCGTACCGGCGTAGCGGCGGCGGCGCACGGCGTCGGCCGCCTGGCCCAGCGCGTGCAGCGGCGCGTGGCGGTAGAGGTCGAGCGCCTCTTCCTTGGTGATCCGGCCCCCCGCGGCGGCGCGGTCGAGGACAGACTGGAGAACGGCCTGGTCGGTCACCGGTGAGTCACCTTTCGGCGGTGTGTCTGTGTCAAGGTCCGGACCGATCCAGCCTACGCCAGGGGCCGGCACACGGATTTCAGGGGCTACGCCTGAGATCGCCTTCGGGGTTTCCGGCCGGGTTGTCGCCCGACTTGTAATGGAGTGTCCCGTCCGCGTTGAGCGTGAAGCGCTCGTCGGCGGAGCCGTTGGAACAGACCCCGGGGGCCGGGTTGGGGCCGCCCGCGGTGTCCAGGACCAGCGAGCGGTCGGTGGCCGAGGAGAGCTTCCAGTCGCCGCTGCAGTCCGTGCCCAGGATGTCCAGGACCGACTTGTCCCGGGCGACGACCTCACCGACCCGGCCGGCCTTGATGGTGATCTCGAACTCCGAGGAGAGGCCGAGACGGGCGGTGGTGACCGTGCCCTTCCAGGTGCCGACGAGCTCCTTGGGGACGTCCTCGCGGGTCCCCTGGGGCGCTGCCGCGCTCCCGCCGGCGCTCGGGGTCCCGGTCGGGTCGGGCTCGGAGGAGGCCGCGGGGGCGGGCTCGGAGGCGGAGGCGGAGGGGCGCCCGGCGCCGGCCAGGTCTCGCCCCTTGCTGCCCTGGCCCGGCAGGACGTCCAGCCAGTACAGCCCGCCGGACAGCACCGCCAGCACGGCCGCCGCGGCCAGGACCACGGTGCAGCTGAACCGGCGCCCGGCCGCCCTGACGGTGACCTGCCGCCCCGGATCCTCCGCTGCGCTCCGCTGCCCGGGCAGCCCCGCGCCGGCGGTTCCGGGGCCGGGGGTCGCGTACGGACCGGATCCACCGGGCGAGTCGGCGGCCGCGGTCGGCGCACCGGCCGCCCCACCTCCCGTACCGGCGGAGCCGGAGCCGCCGTACGGCGAGCCGGCGCCCGGTCCCCCGTAGGCGGGGTCGGGCGGTCCGAAGCTCCCCGCCCCGGCGGGGCCTCCGTACGAGGCGGCCGTGAACGGCACCGGCCCGGACGGGCCGTCCGCGTACGGCGAGTGCGGCGGGGGCGGTGAGTACGGCGCCGCGAAGCCCCGGCCCGCCGACGCCCCGGACCCCGCCTCTGCGGAGTCCGCGTCGAGGTCCAGCAGCGCCACCGCGGCCCGGCTGGCCTCCTCGACCAGCGGCCCGGGCAGCCAGCCGGGGACGCCCAGCGCCCCGCCGAGGGCCGCCGCGACCGTCTCGGGGGCCGGCCGCTCCGCCGCCGTCTTGGCCAGGCAGGCCTCGATCAGGTCGCGCAGCTCCCCGGCCGGGAGCGCGCCGAGCTCCGGCGGCTCGTGGACCACCTTGTAGAGGAGGGTCGCCGAGTTGTCCCCGCTGAAGGGCGGTCGCCCGGTCGCCGAGAAGGCCATGACCGCGCCGAGCGAGAACACGTCGGCCGCCCCGGTGATCCCCTTGCCGAGGATCTGCTCGGGCGACATGTAGCCGGGCGAGCCGACGGAGACCCCGGTGGAGGTGAGGGAGGCGGTGCCGTCGGTGGCCCGCGCGATCCCGAAGTCGATCAGCCGGGGCCCGTCGAGGGTGAGCATCACGTTCGACGGCTTCACGTCCCGGTGTACGAGGCCCAGACCGTGCACGGCCACCAGGGCGCGGGCCAGCCCCGCGCCGATGGCCCGCACCGAGGCCTCGGGCAGCGGGCCGTGCGCGGCCAGCGCCCGGTCCAGGGAGGGGCCGGCAACGTATCCGGTGGCCACCCACGGCACCGGCGCCTCGGGGTCCGCGTCCAGCACCGGTGCGGTCCATTCGCCGCCCACCCGGCGGGCCGCCTCCACCTCACGGCGGAACCGGGCCCGGAACTCCTCGTCGGTGGCGAAGTGCGGGTGCACGATCTTGACGGCGACGGTCCGGCCGCCCGCACTGCGCCCCAGGTAGACCCGGCCCATGCCACCCGCGCCGAGCCGGCCGAGCAGCCGGTAGGCGCCGATGGTGCGCGGCTCACCGGCTTCGAGCGGCTGCATCGCGTCCCCCCAATTCCCCGTGACGGCGGGCGCCTTGTGCCGCCCGGCCGAGCAGCAGCCTAAGGGCTCTCCCGTGATCCCCGGCGGGCGCACGGCGACGGCTACGGCACCTCGCCGCGTTGTCGGAACGCCCGCATACGACCGGCATGAGGACGCCCTCCGCCTTGCGATGCACCGCATCCGACGCCGTGCGCCGATCCACCGGGGATTCCGGGACAGCCCTTGGCCGCCCCGGGGCGGGGCGGGGGAAGGAGCACGGTCACCCTTTTGCATTTCCGTCCCGGGCCGGGAAATACAAAAAAGGCGGGAATTCCCGGTAAACCGCACATTCACCCGTCCGGCGTTCGGACTACCGCGGGGTAATGCCCGTCAGCACTCCTGGACCACCGTGCTCAGCAGCTCCACGGCGACATCCGCGGGATACCCGGTCGTCGATCCCGTACGGCGCGCGAATTCACGTACGCCGGCCAGCTGCTCGGGACCGAAGCGGAAGTCGAGCGTCGTGAAGTACCGCTCCAGCAGCTCCGCGTCGAAGGCCTCCCAGCGGGCCGCCTGCTCGGCCACCTTGGTGACCTCCTCCAGGGAGACGTCCCGGGAGGCGAGGAAGGCCTCGTGGACCTCGCGCACGACGGCGGGCTCACGGGCGAGGTAGTCCTTGCGGGCGGCCCAGACGGCGAAGACGAACGGCAGCCCGGTCCACTCCTTCCACATGTGGCCCAGGTCGTGCACGGTCAGCCCGAGCCGGGGCGCGTCGTGCAGGGAGGCCCGCAGTGCGGCGTCCCCGATCAGTACGGCCGCGTCCGCCTCCTGCATCATCACGCTCAGGTCCGGCGGGCAGGTGTAGTAGTCGGGGCGTACCCCGTACTGCTCGGAAAGCAGCAGCTGGGCGAGGCGTACGGACGTACGAGAAGTGGAGCCGAGTGCGACGCGGGCTCTGTCGAGCTGCTCCAGGGGGACCTGCGAGACGATCACGCAGGACATCACCGGGCCGTCGCAGCCGACGGCGATGTCGGGGAAGGCGACGAGCCGGTCGGCGTTGCGGAGGAACTCCACGAGGGTGATCGGGGCGATGTCCAGCTCCCCCTGGACGAGGCGCTCACTGAGCTTCTCGGGGGAGTCCTTGGTCAGCTCCAGGTCCAGCAGAGTGCCGGTTCTGGCCAGCCCCCAGTAGAGGGGCAGGCAGTTCAGGAACTGAATGTGGCCGACACGGGGCCGGCTGCGATAGACGTCCACATCGCGAGACTAGCCCCCGTGTCCGCGTCAGCCTTGCGGCGGGTCTCAAACGTCCGGGTGACGTGATCTTTCCCTCTGGTCTCGGCCGCAGGGTGCGTGCTAGGCTCGACGCAAGTTGCAGTTTGGTTTCCCTTGCAGTACGAGGCCTGCGGAGAATGTGACCCGCAGGCTTTTGTAGTTTTCAGACTTCTTAGCAGGTTCTGGAGCAGGGCGACCCTTTGGCCCATAGGAGGGCTCATGGCTACCGGAACCGTGAAGTGGTTCAACGCTGAAAAGGGCTTCGGCTTCATCGCCCAGGACGGCGGCGGCCCGGATGTCTTCGTCCACTACTCCGCGATCAACGCCTCTGGCTTCCGCTCCCTCGAGGAGAACCAGACGGTGAACTTCGACGTCACGCAGGGTCCGAAGGGCCCGCAGGCGGAGAACGTCACCCCGGCCTAGTCGCCTGGGCCAACCTAAATCGCGGGTTGGAAAAGCAGTACCCAAGGAGCCCTGTCCCCTCTGCGCGAGCAGACCCGGCAGGGCTCCTGCCTTTTGCCTCCCGGCGGGGGCCGCGTACGCGGACGGGACCGGG
>NZ_JBSGZP010000010.1:0-31470 GCF_053611065.1 Streptomyces sp. NPDC054840 | reverse complement strand
GGCGGGGTGACGGGAGCCGTCTCAGTCGGCGGAGAGGGCCTGGAGGAGGTCGCCGACCTGCGGGTCGGGCAGGGCGCGCGCAACATCCGCCTGGGCGACGATACCGACGAGCCGGTGGCCGTCGATGACAGGCAGACGGCGTACCTGATGCTCGCTCATGGTGCGCATGATCTCGGCAGCGTCGTCGTCGGCGCCGATGGTGACCGCCTCACCCTGCGCCAGCTCTCCGGCCTTGACCTCGCCCGGGTCCTTGCCCACGCCCAAGACCTTCACGACGATGTCGCGGTCGGTCAGCATGCCCTTGAGCCGGTCGTCCGTGCCGCAGATCGGCAGCGCTCCGACGCCCATCCGTGTCATCTTCTTCGCGGCCTCGAGGACCGTCTCCTCGGCGCCGATGCACTCGGCGCCCTCCGTCATGATCTCGCGTGCCGTGGTCATCAGGCCGCTCCGTTTCTCCGAGGTGGTGTCGTCGCAGTCGTGTCGCGTTCGGGCCGTGGCCGGCGCCGGCTCAGGTGTGCAGGCGGCTGTTCGCACCGTCGTGGCTGTCGGCCTGGTCCTCGTCGAACCAGTAGTCGCCGGCGGCCAGGTAGCGGAAGGAGTGCACGCTCTTGCCGGGCAGGGCGATGGTCACGGCCCGGGAGCCGTCCTTGCGGGGTACCAGGGTGTGGGCGCCGGGCTGCCAGTCGTTGAAGTCACCCACCACGCTGACCGGGCCGGGAGGCGTATCGGCCGGGAGGACGAACGTGACCTGGGTACGGTCCTTGAGCTGCTTGCGTTCCAGCACGGAATGACTCCTGCGGCAGGGACGGTGGGTCGCGTGCCATCCTCCATCCGGTGCCACCGGTCAGCGGCCGGACACGGCCGTGACCGGGTACTCGTTCACCCGCCCGGCGCGGGATCGGAGCGCAGAGGGAACGGTTTCGCCGGCGGTGTCCGCGCCTGCGGAAGATGCGCAGCGCCGGAAGATCACCTGCTCCGCCGGCTTGCGGTCCTCTCGCACGCCGGTATGGTCCGCGATGCTCGGGGAAGTGGCCCCGTATGAGGATCCTCGCCGCCTTGCGTGATCGTGATCATCGGCTGACGCGCCGCGTGGCCGCCTGGGACTCCCCCTGGGCGCGGCAGCTGCTGCCGCCGGTCGAGGAGGCGGCCGAACACACGAAGCTGTGGTGCGTGGCGGCCACCGCCATGGCTGTGGGGGGCGGTCGGCGGGGGCGTCGGGCCGCGGCCGCCGGCCTCGCCGGCATGGTGGTGGCGGAGGTGCTGTCCAATGGGGTGGCGAAGAAGCTCGTCGTGCGGCGCCGGCCTCCCACGGAGTGGATCCCCCACCACGACGTCGAGGACCGGCCCGACAGCTCGTCGTTCCCGTCCGGGCACACCGCCGCCGCCGTCGCCTTCACCACCGCCGTAGCCCGCACCTGGCCGCTGGCCGCGGCCGCATGCGCCGTCCCCGGATTCCTGGTGGGAATCGAACGGATCCACAGCGGTGCGCACTACCCCTCCGACGTCGCCGCCGGCACCGTCATCGGCCTGACCGCCACCGCCCTCGTCCGCGCGGCACCACACCTTCCGAAGCGAATAGCCGCAGCACGTGTCAATCGCCGGAAAAATTGACGGAGGAGATACTCCACTCGAACTCGGCTGGTGCACACTGTCTATCAATACCGCGAAATTACTGGAGCCCGAGCGCAAACTGGAAAGTTATTACGGGAACTAAATGCCGTAAAGTAGCCACGCCATGATTCGGTCGAATGGGTCTCCGTGCGGCTGCGACGCAAGCGTACGGGGGTCCAAGGCAGAGCGCAGGTGCGACCCGGCGCCGGCGTCGGTCGCGGACCTCACCCGTACGGGTATCCGTACCGGACGGCCGGCCTCCTGCTGCTTTTGTTCGCGTTCGGTGTCGTAGACGGAGCGCCGCCGTGGATCATGCAGGATCCGGTAGGCCTCGATGACTTCGGCGAGTTCCGACCCGGCCGACGGCCCGCTGGGGCGGGCGTCAGGGTGCAGAGCACGGATCAGTGTGCGGTAGGCGCTGGTGATCTGCTCCGGCGACGCCTCCGCCCGGAGGCCGAGGACCGCGTAATGGTCGCGCGACGGACGCCGGCCGCTCATCTCTCTCACCTCCGGAAAAAATCTGGAGCAACCTTCTCTCCCCCGTCATAAAACCTGCGGGCGAGGTTGTCAAGCCAATCGTCAGGGGTATATCGATTAAGGACGACGAGCCATCCGGAGGGAGGTGAGGGATATGATCACCGAGATGGCATTGGAGCGGGTGGAATTCACGTGCGGCCGGTGCTGGCATGACTGGAGCATCGACTACGACGTGCAGCAGTACAGCGATGAGGACGGCGCCTGGGAGTACTTCTCACGCGACGGAATTCCCGTACCCTCCCCGTACACTCCCGCCGGCGCATCACCATGTCCGGTGTGCGGCCGACACTGGGTGGGCCGCCTCCGTGCCCGCAGGCTCATCCCCGCAGCGCCGGGCCCGGTCGGCACGCCGCGCGAGAAGGTCACCGACGCGCCTCGTCACCGGCCCGAACGGCGTGGCGCGCCCTTGCTCCACTCCACCGCGCACACCCAGCCCGAGCAGTTCGAAGTGGGCGCACAGCGTCGCGAGCAAGCCTCTGCGGCCGCTCCTGACTGAGCCTCGTCCACGGTCCGCAGGGACATCGACATCTCTCGGAGGACGTGCCCGGCGCCGCATCGGCCACCGTGGGCCGGGGATCAGAACGCGTGCGGGGAAGCCGTTCCCGGCTTCCCCGCCGCTTGACTGCGCCGTGTCAGGCCGGTGGCGGCCTGGTGCCGCCATGTCCCGGTCGGGCCTGGTCGGGCGGTTCACTCACCGTCACCTGGGCCGGGCGCAGGAGGTGGTGCCCCACGCGGTAGCCGGGCCGGTGCACGGTGGTGCAGGTCGGCCGGTCGACCTCGTCGGACCGCCGGTACGAGATCGCTTCGTGCTGGGTGGGGTCGAAGGGCTCTCCCGGCGCCCCGACTTCCTGCAGGCCGAGGGTGGCGAGCTGGGTTTCCAGCGCGTCGGCCACCGCCCGGAGGCCCGGGTCGGGTTCACCGTGCTCGCGTGCCCGGCCGATGGCGTCGAGGACCGGAAGCAGCCCTCCGAGGACGTTGGCGACCGCGATCTCCCGTATCGCGAGTCGGTCGCGCCGCACCCGCTTGCGGTAGTTGTCGTACTCCGCCTTCAGCCGCTGCAGGTCGGCGGTGCGCTCCGCGAGCTGCGTCTCCCATGCCTCGGGCGGGCTGCCCGCGGCCGGAGGGCCCGGAGTTCCCGGCTCTCCGGCGCGTGGCTGCGCCTCCTGTTGCGGAGGAGTGCTGTCGGGCGCCCTCAGCTGGAGGGTGACGGGGTCGATGCGCCGCTTGTCGCGGATGACGACGGGCGGCTGCCTGCGCGGCCCGTCGAAGGACTTCGGCCGGCTCATCCCGTGTCTCCCTTCGCCCTCTCCTCGTCGACGATCTCGGCCTCGACGACTTCCTCGTCCTCTCCTGACGGTTCGCCGTCGGATGCCGCTCCACCGTCGCCCGCAGAGCTCTGTGCGTGGGCGTAGAGGGCGGTGCCGATCTTCTGGGCGGCCGTGCTCGCGCGCTGCGTCGCGTTGCGGATGGCGGTGGCGTCCTCGCCCTTGAGCGATTCCTTCAGCTCGGCGACGGCGGACTCGACCTCGGTCTTGACGTCGGCCGGGACCTTGCCCTCGTTCTCCCGGAGCAGCTTCTCGGTCTGATAGACGAGCTGTTCGGCGCTGTTGCGGGTCTCGGCCTCCTCCTTGCGCCGGCGGTCCTCCTCGGCGTGCTGCTCGGCCTCGCGAACCATGCGGTCGATGTCCTGGCGGGGCAGGGAGGAGCCGCCGGTGACGGTCATCTTCTGCTCCTTGCCCGTGCCGAGGTCCTTGGCCGTGACGTGCATGATGCCGTTCGCGTCGATGTCGAAGGAGACCTCGATCTGCGGGACGCCACGCGGGGCCGGGGGCAGGCCCGTCAGCTCGAACATGCCGAGCTTCTTGTTGTACGCCGCGATCTCGCGCTCGCCCTGGTAGACCTGGATCTGCACGGACGGCTGGTTGTCCTCGGCCGTCGTGAAGATCTCGGAGCGCTTCGTCGGGATCGTGGTGTTGCGCTCGATCAGCTTGGTCATGATGCCGCCCTTGGTCTCGATACCGAGGGACAGCGGGGTCACGTCGAGGAGCAGGACGTCCTTGACCTCACCCTTGAGCACGCCGGCCTGGAGGGTGGCGCCGATGGCGACGACCTCGTCCGGGTTGACGCCCTTGTTGGCGTCCTGACCGCCGGTGAGTTCCTTGACGAGCTCGGCGACGGCCGGCATACGGGTGGAGCCGCCGACCAGGACCACGTGGTCGATCTCGGACAGCGCGATGCCGGCGTCCTTGATGACGTTGTGGAACGGGGTCTTGCAGCGGTCGAGCAGGTCCGCGGTCAGCTGCTGGAACTGGGCGCGCGTGAGCTTCTCGTCCAGGTGCAGCGGGCCCTCGGCGGAAGCCGTGATGTAGGGCAGGTTGATCGTGGTCTCCGTGGAGGAGGACAGCTCGATCTTCGCCTTCTCGGCGGCCTCGCGCAGACGCTGGAGCGCCATCTTGTCCTTGGACAGGTCGACGCCGTGGCCGTTGGCGAACTGCTTCACCAGGTAGTCGACGACGCGCTGGTCCCAGTCGTCGCCACCGAGGTGGTTGTCACCGTTGGTGGCCTTCACCTCGACGACGCCGTCGCCGATCTCCAGGAGCGACACGTCGAAGGTGCCGCCACCGAGGTCGAAGACGAGAATGGTCTGGTCGTCCTTGTCGAGGCCGTAGGCCAGGGCGGCGGCCGTCGGCTCGTTGACAATGCGCAGGACGTTCAGGCCGGCGATCTCGCCCGCCTCCTTCGTCGCCTGACGCTCGGAGTCGTTGAAGTAGGCCGGGACGGTGATGACCGCGTCCGTGACCTTCTCACCCAGGTACGCCTCGGCGTCGCGCTTCAGCTTCTGCAGGATGAAGGCGCTCATCTGCTGCGGGTTGAAGTCCTTGCCATCCAGGTTGATCTTCCAGTCAGTGCCCATGTGGCGCTTGACGGAGCGGATGGTCCGGTCCACGTTCGTGACCGCCTGGCGCTTGGCCACCTCGCCGACGAGGACCTCGCCGTTCTTGGCGAAGGCGACGACGGACGGCGTGGTCCTGGCGCCCTCGGCGTTGGTGATGACGGTGGGCTCGCCGCCTTCCAGAACGCTGACGACGGAGTTAGTGGTGCCCAGGTCGATGCCGACCGCACGTGCCATTTCAATTCCTCCAGCTGACTTGAGTGGAACAGGCTCAACCATGCCGCATCGCCGGGCTTCCGTCAACAGAAGTGAGTCGAGTCGACTCAACCTTTAGCTAGTACTTACGCGCAAGGTTGGCGCGGACGGGCCCGTCGGCGCTTGCGGCGCAGGGGTCCGGGGGCCGCGTCCCCACACGCGGCGGCGCGGCCGAACGGGTCACCGCAGCCGCGCGCCACCGCCGGACCGCCGGAGGCATGCGGCAACGTTCTGGCATGCCGCCCACTCTCACCGCCCCCCTGCTACGGGCCCGCTTCCCCACGGTCCCGCCCGCGAAGAGGGTGTTCGACCTCGCCGGAGCGGCGATCCTGCTGGTCCTGTGCGCACCCGTCCTGGCCGCGGCCATCCCCCTGCTGTACGCGACCCAGGGCGGGCGGCCTTTCGTACGGGAGGCGGCGGCGGGCCTGGCCGGGCGGCCCTTCCGGACCTGGCGGCTGCGCACCGACGACGGCGCCGGCCGGATCGGCGCGGCCCTGGACCGCTGCGCCCTCGACGGCCTCCCTCAGCTGCTGAACGTGATCCGCGGCGAGATGTCCCTCGTCGGACCGCGACCGGAGACCCGCACGGACCGCCCCGAGCGACTCCTCGTACGCCCCGGAATGACCGGGTTGTGGCAGGTCAGCGCGCGCTCGGACCTACCCTGGGAGGAGATGACACTGCTGGACCGGCATTATGTGGAGAACCACTGGCTCGGGATGGACCTCGCGATCTTGGCGCAGACCCCGCGCGCGGCGTACCGGCAAAGGGTCGCCTGAGCGACACAGATCACCGCACGCTCAGCTACATTGCGGCGTCGGGAATGGGTAACCTCAAGCCTTGACTTCATAAGTTACCGCTTAGTAAGTGCCGCCCGAGGAGCCCTTCCATGCAACTCGCCGCGATCATCGTGTCGCTGGTCATCACGGTGGTGGCCGTCGCGCTGTTCGGCCGTGCCACCGTGCAGATCTACCGCTTCGTGCGGCTCGGCCAGCCAGTGCCCGCGGGCACGCGCACCGGCGACCCCACGCAGCGCACCATCACCCTGGTCAAGGAGTTCCTCGGCCACACCCGCATGAACCGCTGGGGCATCGTCGGCTTCGCGCACTGGTTCGTGGCGGTGGGCTTCTTCTCGCTGCTGCTGACGATCGTCAACGCCTTCGGCCAGCTCTTCCAGGCCGACTGGCTGATCCCGATCATCGGTGACTGGCTGCCGTACGAGATCTTCACCGAGTTCCTCGGCCTGATGACCGTGCTCGGCATCGTCACCCTGATCGTGATCCGGCAGCTGAGCCGACCGAGCGCGGCGGGCCGCAAGTCCCGCTTCACGGGTTCCAAGACGGGTCAGGCGTACTTCGTCGAGGCCGTCATCCTGATCGTCGGCGTCTGCATCATGACGCTGCGCGCGCTGGAGGGTGCCCAGCACGGCGTCGACGGGTGGGAGCCGGGCTTCTTCGCCTCGTACCCCCTGATCGCCGCCTTCGACGGCCTGAGCCTGAGCACGCTCCAGTACCTGACGTACTTCTTCGCAGCGCTCAAGATCGTCACGTCCTTCACCTGGATGATCACGGTCTCGCTCAACACCAACATGGGTGTCGCCTGGCACCGCTTCCTCGGCTTCCCGAACATCTGGTTCAAGCGGAACGCGGACGGCTCCACGGCCCTCGGCGCCCTGCAGCCGATGACCTCGGGCGGCAAGGAGATCGACTTCGAGGACCCGGGCGAGGACGACTCCTTCGGTGTCTCCCAGGTCGAGCAGTTCTCCTGGAAGGGCATCCTCGACTTCTCCACGTGTACGGAGTGCGGTCGCTGCCAGTCGCAGTGCCCGGCCTGGAACACGGGCAAGCCGCTGTCCCCGAAGCTGCTCATCATGTCGCTGCGCGACCACGCGCACGCCAAGGCCCCGTACCTGCTGGCCGGTGGCGGCAAGGACATGGAGGGCAACGAGAAGGCCACGGCGGAGCAGCTCGCCGGTGTCCCGGCCACCGCTCTCGCGGAGGCCGAGCGCCCGCTGATCGGCACCGCCGAGGAGAACGGCGTCATCGACCCGGACGTGCTGTGGTCCTGCACCACCTGCGGTGCGTGCGTGGAGCAGTGCCCGGTCGACATCGAGCACATCGACCACATCGTCGACATGCGCCGCTACCAGGTGATGATCGAGAGCGCGTTCCCGTCGGAGGCGGGCACGATGCTCAAGAACCTGGAGAAGAAGGGCAACCCCTGGGGCCTGGCGAAGAAGCAGCGCGTCGAGTGGACCAAGGAGGTGGACTTCGAGGTCCCGATCATCGGCAAGGACGCGGAGGACCTCTCCGAGTTCGACTACCTCTACTGGGTCGGCTGCGCCGGCGCCCTGGAGGACCGGGCCAAGAAGACCACGAAGGCCTTCGCGGAGCTGCTGAACATCGCGGGCGTCAAGTTCGCGATCATGGGCGGCGACGAGAAGTGCACCGGTGACTCGCCGCGCCGCCTGGGCAACGAGCCGCTGTTCCAGCAGCTGGGCCAGGAGAACGTGGCCATGCTGAACATGGCCTTCGGTGAAGACGATGAAGATCCTTCGACCCGTAAGCCGAAGTCGGCGAAGCGGATCGTCTCGACCTGCCCGCACTGCTTCAACACCATCGCGAACGAGTACCCGCAGCTGGGCGGCGAGTACGAGGTCATCCACCACACACAGCTGCTGCAGCACCTGATCGACGAGGGCCGCCTCACGCCGGTCACGCCGGTCGACGGCCTGATCACGTACCACGACCCGTGCTACCTGGGCCGGCACAACAAGGTCTACACGCCGCCGCGCGAGATCATGTCGGCCGTGCCGGGCCTGCGCCAGCAGGAGATGCACCGCCACAAGGAGCGGGGCTTCTGCTGTGGCGCCGGTGGCGCGCGGATGTGGATGGAGGAGCGGATCGGCAAGCGCATCAACAACGAGCGCGTCGACGAGGCCCTGTCCCTGAACCCGGACATCGTCTCCACCGCCTGCCCCTTCTGCCTCGTGATGCTCACCGACTCGGTGAACGGCAAGAAGAACGACGGCCAGGCGAAGGAACACGTCCAGGTCGTCGACGTGGCGCAGCTGCTGCTGGACTCGGTGAAGACACCGGGCCCGACGGAGGCCGAGCTGGCCGCGCTCGCGGCGGAGGCCGAGGCGGAAGCGAAGGCCGAGGCGGAGGCGAAGGCCGCTGCCGCTGCCGCTGCCGCGAAGGTTGCGGCGGAGGCGGAAGCCAAGGCCAAGGCGGAGGCGGAGGCGGAAGCGAAGGCCAAGGCCGAGGCGGAGGCGAAGGCAGCCGCTGAAGCAGGGGCCGAGACGGACGCGGACGCCGAGACGGACGCCGAGGCAGAGGTCGAAGCTGTGGCAGAGGCAGAGCCGGAGACCGAGCCCGAGGCCGAAACCAAGCCCGAGGCCGAGGCCAAGTAGGACGCAGGACACCCGCAGCACCGGAACGGCCGGTCCCCCACCCGGGGGACCGGCCGTTCCGTCTGTACGAGAGGGCAGGGCCTCAGCCCTGGTGGCTCAGCGAGCCAAGCCCCGCCCGGCCGCAACGGCCGCCGCCGGGTCGACCGTGCAGGTCTCGGTCAGCCTGCCGTTGAAGTCGTAGAAGTCGTAGACCAGCTGTTCCGCCGCCCTTGCCGTCGATGACGACGAACGTGACGCGGTCGCCGTCCCGGACGAGCTCGTACGTCCAGCCGTCCTGCTGGATGCCCGGACGTCGCGGATCGATCGTGGCGAGCGCGCGGCCCTCCGGGGTGGAGAGGTTCGCCGCGCTTGCCGCCCGGGCCGTCCACGAGCCTGGCGATGCGCCCGTCGGGCGGGGTGATCCGCACCGAGCTCTCCTTCCGGATCTCCTTCTTGAGGGCGGGCTTGGGCTGCGGCTTCGGCGGGCCCTTGATCGCCGCGGGCGTCGTCGGAGCCGGGGCCGGAGCGGTGGTGGGCCGGCTGCCCACCCTCGCCGTCGTCCTGGTCGTGCTCGCCGCCGGCAGCTGGTGGTACGGCCAACGCCGCCGCTCGTGCCCCTGCGCGCCGAAGACCGCAGCTGAGGGCGGGTGCGGCTGCAAGGGGGCAGCCGACCCTCTGAAGCTCACGAGCGGGGGCCGCCGGTAGGGTCCACCGCTATGACCGTCGCTCGTTCCGTTGCCCTGTTCGTCGTCGCCGCCCTCTTCGAGATCGGCGGCGCCTGGCTGGTCTGGCAGGGCATCCGCGAGCACAAGGGCTGGACCTGGATCGGTGCCGGCGTCATCGCGCTGGGCCTCTACGGCGTCATGGCGACCTGGCAGCACGACGACAACTTCGGCCGAATCCTCGCCGCCTACGGCGGGATCTTCGTCGCCGGATCGATCGCCTGGGGCATGGTCGCCGACGGCTACCGCCCCGACCGCTACGACCTCATCGGTGCCCTGGTCTGCCTCGCGGGCATGGCCGTGATCATGTACGCGCCGCGCAGCCACTGACCTACTCCTCGTCCACCGCGTCCGCATCGCGCAACGGCCGTAGGCCGCCGGGCGGGTCCGGCAGCGAGAAGGAGTAGCGGCCGAGCAGTTGTTCCTCAAGCTCCGGCGCGTACGAAGCTACGGACCCGATATATGCGCATTTCATTGGCAACATAACGGAAAGCCGCAGAACACTCCACAGTCTCGTAAATCGGTCAGGGGACAGAGTCGAACCCGGGCTGGGAACAGCCCCTCCGGGATCCCCTAAGGGATGTCACAGGTCAGCCGCAAAGGGTGGCTGTTCCGGCTGCCCGTCCACCGATGCTCGCCGGACCAGGTACGTTCGATCACGTGGCTGGATTCAGGATCGGACGCGGCAGGGACAACAACCGCTCTCCGCAACAACCCCCGCAGCAGCAGCAGTCGTACGGTCAGCAGCAACCGCCGCCGTACGGCCAGCCGCCCTACCCTCCCGTCGGCGGCCCGCCACCGCAGCAGCAGTGGCCGCAGCCGAACGCGGGAGGTCACGGCGAGCCGGAGTACTTCGACCCGTACGGGCAGCAGCAGCCGCACGCGCAGCAGCCCCCGTACGGCCACGGAGGCGGCGGGGGCGGTGGGGGCGGTGGGGGCTACAACAACGACAACCCGGGGCACACCCAGGTCTTCGCCGTCGGCGAGGACCCGTACGGCCACGGCGCGACCTACCAGGCGGGCGCGGCCTCGGCGGTGCCGTCCGGGCCGCGGCTGCCGTGGAAGGAACTGCTCCGCGGCATCGTGACGCGGCCCGGGCAGACCTTCCTCCAGATGCGCGACTACGCCGTCTGGGGCCCCGCGCTGATCGTGACCTTCCTCTACGGGCTGCTCGCGGTCTTCGGCCTCGACGACGCCCGCGAGGACGTCATCAAGGCCACCGTGCCGAAGGCCATCCCGATCGTCCTGTCCGCCGGTGTGGCCTTCGTCATCTGCGGCCTGATCCTGGGCGCGGTCACGCACACGCTGGCCCGCCAGCTGGGCGGCGACGGCTCGTGGCAGCCGACGGTGGGCCTGTCGATGCTGGTCATGTCCGTCACGGACGCGCCGCGCCTGCTGTTCGCCGTGTTCCTCGGCGGCGACAACATGGTCGTACAGGTGCTGGGCTGGGCCACCTGGGTGGCGGCCGGCGCCCTGTTCACCTCGCTGGTCAGCAAGTCGCACGACCTGCCGTGGCCGAAGGCCCTGGGCGCGTCCGCGATCCAGCTGGTCGCCCTGTTGTCGATCATCAAGCTGGGCACGATCTAGCTGTATTGCCCTGTGAGGTTGGGGACGCGGCTGGCGGGTGGTTTGCCTGCGAGCGCGGTGTGTCCGCGGTGGTGATTGTAGGTATGCAGCCACTTCGGGAACGCGTCGCGTCGTTCCTGTTCTGACCGGTAGGGGCGGGCGTAGGCCCATTCCTCCAGCAAGGTGCGGTTGAGGCGTTCGACCTTGCCGTTGGTCTGGGGCCGGTAGGGCCGGGTTCGCTTGTGTGTGATCCCGGCCGCCGCCAGCGCGTCGCGCCAGGCGTGGGATTTGTAGCAGGACCCGTTGTCGGTCAGAACACGTTCGACGGTGATCCCGACGCTGGTGAAGTAGGCCTGGGCCCGGGCCCAGAAGGCCGTGGCGGTCTCCTTCTTCTCGTCGCTGAGGATCTCGCTGTAGGCGAGGCGGGAGTGATCGTCGACGGCGGTGTGGATGTAGCTGTAGCCCAGGCGGGGCCGTTTCTTGCGGCCGGCCTGCCGGCCGAGGGTCTTGTGGCCGCCGCCGTCGGGGATATTGCCGAGTTTCTTGATGTCCACGTGGACGAGCTCGCCCGGGCGGTCATGTTCGTAACGGCGTATGACACGGCCGGTGGCCCGGTCCAGATGGGACAGGCGGGCCAGGCCGAATCGGGTCAGTACGCGGTGCACGGTCGACGGCACCAGGCCCAGCAGGTGCGCGATGCGGGCCGGGCCCCACCGGCGGGCGAGGCGGACCTTGATGATCCGCCGTTCCGTGCGGGTCGGGGTTCGCCGGGGGCTGCGGAGGGGGCGGGAGGAGCGGTCGCCCATCCCGGCCTCGCCCAGTGCCTGGTAGCGGTCAGCCCACCGCTGGGCGGTGGTCGGTGAGACCCGGAAGCGTTCCGCGGCTCGCCGTAGCGGCCAGCCGTCCTCGACCACGCAGCGGGCCAGGCGCAGCCGCCCGGTCTCGGTCAGGGGTGCATTACGGTGGGGCATGAGGGCCTTCTGTCGCTCGGTGTAGACGTCGCAATCCACACCGAACCCGGAAGGCCCTCACCCGTTCAAGACGCCTCAGCCGAGACCTGCATCACCCGTCCACAACCTCCCGGGGCAATACACCTAGCCCCACCGCCCGGTGTGTCAGCGCCTCCACCTGGACAGTGGTGGTAGCCGGCCCGGCTCCCGGCTCGGATACCGTGTTCCTCTACGGGGTGCCATAACGGATGTGACGCCCCCCACCGGAGGTAGTCAGCGTATGAGTTCAAAGCGCAGCAAGAATCCAGCCCTGCCCGTACTCGACGACGCATTCCGACTCGCGTCGGTCAAGGACGCCGAAGAGTCCACCCGTGACTTGGCCGCGCGGCTGGCCACCACCGAGCTGCGCCGCGTTTCCCACCCGGGCCGGGTCACCTGGGAGCCCACCGATCAGGCCGAGCCCGTACCGGTCCCGCCGACTGTGGTCGACGGTGACGGGGACCTGTGGCTGCGGGACCGGGGCACTGGCACCTGGACCATGCCCGAGTTCAACCCGAAGGAGTTCCCGGCCCGCTGTGGCGAGGTTCTGACGTGGAACCAGCTTGCCCGCGAGTTCGGCCCGCTTACCGCACTGGCCGACGACCGCCGCATCCGGGGCGGCCGGCGCTGACCGCGCAGCCTTCGGGGATGACCGCGCCCCTGAAAGCGCCCGTTACGGGTAGCTGGGAGCTCCAGCTCACCGCCGAGCTCGACGATGGCGGCGAGCAGGTCGAGGCCGTCAGTGGCGATTGGTCACCTGCTGGTGATGGCCAACGGGACCGCGGACCATGACCGCACCGAGGCCGAGACAGCAATCGCGGAGCAGGCTGACGCTCTGCTGGCCGCTGATGCACAGGAGCGGCAGGAAGAGATCCTGGCAGCCCAGCAGGACGCGGAGCGGGCCCGGCGGGCAGCAGAACGGGCCCGGGCGCTGCTGTCGTCTCTGCGGCGACGTCCCACCGGGCGCCGGTCGCTTGGGCGTGAGGTCATGCGGGATTCAGTGCGCCGGCTGCTGCGAGCGGCTGAAGAGGCCGGCAGCGTCCTCAGCACCCGGGAGCGGGAGCTCGTCGAGTCGTGGAGGACGCGTGCCGGTCTCGCCGGACCTCCATCCGAGACGGGCGGTACCGGAGGCCAGGAGTCAGGGGCTGGATCTGACCGCGACGCGGCTCTCGTGCCGGGGCAGCGGGCGGGGAAGAGGCACGCTCATGAGTTGGCGTGCCCGGCGTGCGGTGCTGAGCCCGGAGTCCGGTGCGAGGTCCCTGGTGGCTATCGCCCGCCCCGTGTGGCTCTGACCGTCCGGACCATCCGGCTCCTGGCCGTCGGCCAGACCACGGTGCCGGAGCCCGGTAAGACCTCTGCGGCACCGGCGGCGGCCGCCGGACCCGAAGCGCCGGTGCGTACGCGGGACATGGCTCCCGAGGGCTTTCACCGGGCGCTCGCGGCGCACCAGACCGTCCCGCGCACGCGGGAGGTGGCCCTGGACATCGCAGAGGCGGCCGCGCGGAAGCCCCGCGTGCTGAGGGAGCTCAGACAAGAGGCATTCCCCGAAACCGAGGAAGCGCCGATCGACAGCGCCGCCCTGCAGCGCCGCCGCGCCTTTGCCGCCACCGAGACCGCAGCCGTGCACCGGGCGCGAGCCGAGCGCGCCAGGTGGAACACCGGTCTGGAGCAGCGTCGGGAGTACCGGCGCCCCGGTGTGTGGATGCCACTCACAGGGCTGAGGGTGCGGAAGACTTGCTGACGTGGCGTCGGACCGGTCGGACAGTATGCCATCTCACCCAAAGCGGCCAGTGCTTCACAGTCACCTGTAACCATGATTGTCGAAGGGCTTCCGCCCGGATTCGCTGCTGCGGTCGACGTCGGTTCGGGCGAGTATCGCAAAATCTTCTCGGATTGCAGCGCGTCGAGAAAACCTTGCGCGGTGGCGGGAATGTTCCTGGAACGGATCTGTACGAGCTCCGCACTGGATCCGTGAAAACAATATTTCGCGTCCTCGGCCGGGCCGGTGAACTGAGTGGTGATCTTTTGGCCGATCACGATGACACCCAGTCCGACTACAAGAGCGGAGCTGAGCCTCGCAAGGGTCGCCGGTCGGGCGGCGAGCCAGCGGCCGGCCACAATGCGTTCGGCGTCGCCTCGGTCGCGGCCGGAGCGGGCCAGGCGGCGTGCCGTGAAGCGTGCGAGCTGGGCTGCGGCATTCGGCAGGGCTACCAGGGTGACCACGGCGCCAACGACGAATCCGATCTTTCCGGGGACGCCTCTGTAATCAGACCCCAAGCAGCTGAAGAGATCCCTGCGATGAAGAGGACAAACGGCCATCTGGCTCTGGACCGCTGGAGCCCGACCGGCCTGGTCCCCGAAGTCGGGCGCCGGGTGATGCCTTCGATAGCGGCTGAGCCGACCAGGAGCAGGATGAGGAAGGCAGCCAGCACGGGTAGCTGGGGCAGTGCCTGTCTCAGACCCGCACCCCAGGAGAGCAACTACTACCGCGACAACGGACTTCACCAGGCCATCCGCAACGACAGCGGCAACGGCACAGTCACCAAGTACACCGACATCGACGGCGCCGGACTACACGCCGAAGAACAGCTCGCGGCGCCGAACGATCTTTGGAAGACCGCCAATCTCATCACCGGCGGCGACCTTGACGGCGACAGCAACGGCACCACCCCCAACCACGACCTGCTGGTCGTATGGGCCAGCGGGAAGGTCAGCGTCTTCCCCGACGTGAACACCGGCCGGCTGCAGAACGAGAGCGTCGTCGCATCAAGCCCGACATGGACCTATGCGCGGGTGATTGCTCTGGGCGAGTACGGCATGAACGACTGGGAAGACGACCTCTTCGTCCGCTGGTCGGACGGCGAGGTCTCCGTGTACGGCAACACCCAGGCTGACGCGGTCGGCCGCGAGTACCAGCTCGTGCCACCAGCCGCAGCAGGCTTCGCAGCCGCGGTAAACGGCGCTGTCCGTCCGGACGACCCCTGCGCCAAGGTGTGTGGACCAGAGCTGTACCGACGTAGCCACTAAATCTCCCTGACGGTGGGGGCTTGGGCCTGCACCCCACCGCACGAACCAAGGACACCGCCGTGCGCATACCGAAGCTCTTTGTCCTCCTGGCTGTCGCCACCACTCTTGCCGGATGCACCGGGCAGGGGGAGGACCCAGCCCCCGAGGCGGTGTGGGAGCCGGACGACGCCCTGCAAAGGGCCCAAGCGGCCCTGAAGGACGATCACGCCTCAGCGCAACGTGTGCGGTTCGGGTCTCCCCACGTCGGTTCGGGCATGAACGAGAAACTGGAGACGAGCGGCGAGAAGCCTTACCGCCTCGATGTCGTCTGCGACAGCACGGACGTGCGCAAGGTGACGGTCTCCCTCACCCGGGAAGCTTCGAAAAAACAAGTCGACGTCACCTGCGCGGGTACCGCGCGCAAGCTCCCGGTACGCATCAATTTCCCCGCCGGCCCGCCCGTCACGATGACAGTCGCACCAGCGTCCGGCGACCCCATGGGCCTTATCGTCTGGGAGCTCGCAACCCTCGACCCCACGAATGTGCAGGGCTGCGCCAACGAGATCCTGGGGTGCTGACGAGCCCAGAGGAGCACGCGCAACCGGATCAGCTGGTGGAGCTGGTGCTGCCATACCTGTGGGTGGCAGCCAGAGCTGACGCCCCGGACGAGACTGGTCTGTACGCTCCGGTGTCGTGTGGGCGTCGCTGCTGCGAGTCGGGGTCCGGGCCAGCTGGTGAAGGTGGGCCTGCAACACAGAAGCGCACGGCTTGGCTACCGACCGAAGAGGTGCCCGCCGCCTTCCGAGGACAGATGGTGACGAAATCCGGTGCGGCACTCGACGTCGGCGTACCGTGCAAGGGGTGACGGATACGACCCGAGAAGACCACTTGCTGGCGGCCATGCCAGCTTTGTCCCGCACGTTCGGCCTGGGCGAAGTCCAAGGTCGGGAGTTCCTTGCCCACGGTCTGATGAACCGCAACTGGCGTCTGGACACAGGCTCAGGTACGTACGCGGTGAAGGAGATCACCGACGTCCCCCTGCCCAAGGCCCGCAGGAACCTCGCTGTCCTCGCTGGCCTAGCCGGAGACGGCATCCCTACACCCACGCCGCTGGCTGCGGACAACGGCGATCTTGTGGCGGAGATCGAGGGGCATGGCTACTGCGTCCTGCCTTGGGTGGACGGCCAGCACGTAGAGGGAACGGGACTCACTCTTGATCAAGTTCGCGATCTTGGCCGTGTCCTGGCCCGACTCCACGAGTCCCTGACCAGCCATGCGCCAGGCCCCATCCCGGAACAGCCCCCGGCCGCGAAGGTCCGAAACCCGGCCATGGCCGACCGAGCGGCTGGCGCCCTGATTGACCGGCTCCAATCTATTCCGGTGACCGACTTTGCCAAAGCTGCCACCGAAGCCCTTCACGCGCGCCGCGACTTGATCGCCCGATACGCCGAAGCCCGGCCGGAGACCGATGTCCCGGCCGGGCCTTTCGGGTGGACGCACGGCGACTTTCAGTACCGCAACCTTTTGCGTGACGCCGGCCGGGTGGTGGCGATCCTGGACTGGGACCGGCTTGGCGTGCGCCCGTACGGAGAAGAGGTCGCGAGGACCGCGCAGGTGCAGTTCGGCGTCGGCGGGGTCTTCGACCTCGATCGCGTCGCTGCCTTCTGCTCCGGCTTCCGGGACGTGATCGACCTGCCGAAGGCGTACGTTGCCGACGCAGTCAACCGGTTGTGGTGGAAGCGGATGACCGACTTCTGGCAGCTGGAGTTCTACCTCGACCGCGACGATCCCGCCTTCGGGGCCATGTTCCTGTCGGATGAGGCTCTGCTGCACTGGTGGACCGACCGCGCAGACGAAGTCCAGGCCGCCTACGCGGCCCGCTAGGGCTTGCTCGGTCGGTCATCCTCGGACCAGACGACGAGGACGGGGCGGCTGCGGCCGTGCTTAAGAGGGAAGGCGGGGCAGAGGCTAGAGCCGAGAGGCGTGGGTCACAGCCACTCGTTGATGGCCGCGACAAGGACGGCCGCCTCCTAGCGGACCGGCGAGCTTGTCGTATCGCGTGGCGACGGCGCGGTGTCTCTTGAGGCGGTTGATACCGCACTCGACCGCATGACGCTCGCGGTAGTCCGCCGGATCGAAATGCGGCGGCCGGCCGCCGCGGGAGCCTAGCTTCTGGCGATTACGCGCCTGGTCGGCCTTGTTTGGGGTGGGTGGAGCGGATCCCGCGGCGGCGCAGGTAGGCGCGGTTCCTGCGGAGGCGTACGCGTTGTCCGCCCGCACGCGATCGGGGCGTACGCGTGGCCGGCCCGGCCCGATGCGGGGCACGCAGACCTTTGCCAGTACCGGTTCGAACTGTGGTGAATCCCCGCGCTGTCCTGCCGTGATCACGATCGACATGGGCCTTTGGCCCTGCTCGACGGCCAGGTGCAGCTTGGTGGTGAACCCACCGCGCGAGCGTCCCAGCCCGTGATCACCGGGTTCGGTGAACTCGCCGCCCGGTGGTTCCTTCTCCAGCGCCGCCCACTGCCCGTCCGTGAGATCTCCCCATGCCATGAACCGTGATCATTCACGTCTCAAGATTCATTTTCGACACTCGGCCTAGCCGCGCTCGGGGGCCTCATGGATGGTCAGTGCTCCGGCGAGGTCCAGGTCGGTGACGCTGCCGTTCGCCCCGGCGCGGACGAGCAGCACCGCGCCGAGCGCGGTGCTCCAGAACGTCCTGGTCTCCACGCTGAGCGGTCGGCGGGTTCTCCAGCCGCGGTTGTCGATGAGCTGGCCCATGAAACGTTCGGACTGGCGGAAGAGCAGCTGGAGGTGCCGGTCGACCACGGGGGCGAGCTCGGGCTTGGAGACACCGGCGGCGAGTGCCCGCGCGACCGATGGGAGCGAGGGCATGGCCAGGACGGCGCGGGCGATGTTGCGCCGGAACGCCGCCGGATCGGGGGCTTGGCGACCGATGCGTTCGATGCGGCGGGCGTCGTGCAGCAGACCGAGGAAGGCGGCGTGCACGAGCAGCGAGTCCTTGGAGCCGAAGTAGTAGGTGACCTGGTTGGGGAAGACGCCTGCCGCGTGCGCGATCTCCGCGACGCTCACCTCGGCCCCGGGCCGCTCCTTGCAGAGCCGCGCGGTTGCCTCGATCAGTCGGCGCCGGGTCGCCCGGCCGCGGTCCCGCGACCGGGTCGGTGTTGATCGTGCTTCGGTTCGCTTTTTCTCCACGTCTTAATTGTATGTGATACAACAAGGCCGTTGGCTTGTATCGCATACAAGAAAGGTTCAAGGGAAAATGCACCGGATTGAAGTCGTCGTGACCGGACTCGGCGCGATCACCCCACTCGGTGGAGACGTGGAGTCCACCTGGGACGCCCTTCTCGCCGGCGAGTCCGGCATACGCCGCGGCGTCCTGCCGGGCTACGAGGGCACCGGCCTTCCCGCCACCGTCGCGGGCACCATGGCAGTCGACCCCGCGGAGCGGCTGCTGCCGGTGCAGGCCAGGCGGCTCGACCGCTCACAGCAGGCAGCCCTCACCGCGGCGGCCGAAGCCTGGGCCGATGCCGGCGCCCCGGAGGTGGACCCGGACCGGCTCGCGTCGGCGATCGGCACGGGCATCGGCGGCGTCGGGACACTGCTCAAGCAGGACGACGCACTGGAGACGGCCGGGGTGCGGCGCGTATCGCCACGCACGGTTCCGATGCTCATGCCCAATGCGGCGGCAGCACTGATCAGCATCGAATACGGCGCGCGGGCCGGGGTCTACACACCCGTCTCGGCATGCTCCTCCGGCGCCGAGGCGATCGCCCTGGCCGCCAGGCTCATCCGCGCCGGCGAGGCGGACGTGGTCATCGCCGGCGGGACCGAAGCCGCGATCACCCCGGTCACCGTCGCCGGCTTCACCCAGGCACAAGCACTGTCGCGGCACACCGGCGAGCCCGCCTCGGCGTCACGGCCGTTCGCCGCGGACCGCAGCGGATTTGTCATCAGCGAAGGCGCGGCCGTCGTGGTGCTCGAAAGCGCCGAGCATGCCAGCGCCCGAGGCGCGCACGTCCACGCGGTGCTCGCCGGCGCCGGAATCGCCGCCGACGCCCACCACATCACCGCGCCCGCTCCAGACGGCTCCGGCCAGATCGCGGCCATGCACAAAGCGCTCGCGCAGGCAGGCCTGGCCCCCGAGCAGATCAGCCACATCAACGCCCATGCCACCGGAACCGAGGTCGGTGACGTCGCCGAGGCACGGGCGATCGGCAAGGTCTTCGGCCGCGCCACCGTGACAGCCCCCAAGGCGGCCCTCGGTCACCTCTTCGGCGCCGCCGGCGCCATCGAAGCCCTCATCGCCGTCCTCAGCGTGGAGCACGGCGTCATCCCGCCGACCCGCAACCTCACCGTGGCCGGCGTCGGTCCGGACATCGACCTCGATGTCGTCGCAGAGCGACGAGACCTCCCCCAAGAGGCCGTACTCAGCAACTCCTTCGGCTTCGGTGGACAGAACGTCTCGCTCATCGTCACCGACGCACGGCACCACGCATCCCGAACGGCCTCCACCACACCATGACCATGACCCGCGCCGTACGGCCTTCGCCCCCTGACCGCCCGCGGTAAGGGCTTGCAGCGCCACAGAGCCCCTGCCGATGACGTCGGGGGCGGGCTGCAGCTGGGCCAGGTGCTCGCGCACGGCGTCGGCGAGCTCGGCGTAGAAGTCGACGCGGTCCTGGGCCTGGAGGACCTGGGCGCAGACGGTCGGCAGTCCGGTGTGGGCCTCGGGCCGGTCCAGGACGGGGGCCAGCTGGGCCCGGATGCGGGCGGCCGTATCGGGGGTCAGCAGCGCGTACTCGTACAGGGTGGCGGCGTCGTAGCCGTATGGGGGCGCGGCCCCATCCTTCCCAGGCCAGGATGTGCGGGCCGCGGGTGACGTTGCCGTAGTGGAGGTCGCCGTGGGTGGTGGTCCAGGTGACTTCGTCGACCTGGTGGCCGGTGAACTCGGGGATGACGCCGCGTCTCGGCCGTCGCCCGGCCAGCCGGAGTGGACCGCAGCTTCCTCTACCGCCATCGCGACCTGCTCGAAATCGTCCACGCTGCCGAACTCGAACCGGCAGCCCAGGACCCGGCCGGCAGCTCGCCGGTCAGCCGGGCCTCGCTCCAGGCCGAGCTCGCCAACGCCGGGGCGCGCAAAACCCGCCTGGCCGCCCGCGTTCAGCGCGAGGGAGGCCAACCGGGATTGGACCCGAGCCCTGCACCAACGAGGCTGAACCACCCACCGAGGTCCCCGGCGACCGTCCGTTCGACACCTGGATGGCTCCTGCTGCGGCGCGCGTGGCGCGCAGCTCCAGGCGGGGAGTGAGGTCACACTCCAGTCAGCGGGATGCGGGCGTCGTGGGGGTGTCGTTCTGGGCGCCCGACAGCGCTGCGTCTACGGCTGCCTCGGCGTGAAGTCGTGCGGTGGGGAACACTGGAACGGGACTGTCTCCAGGACCAATGAGAAGCTCGATTTCAGTGCAGCCCAGGATGATGCCTTCCGCGCCAGCGGCAATAAGGTCCTTGATGACCTTCTGATAAGCAGTGCGTGATTCGTCCCGCACAATGCCGAGGCAGAGCTCCTCGTAGATCACCTGGTGCACGAGTGCGCGCCCCTCGGTATCCGGGATGCTGACGTCGAGGCCGCCCGCTTCAAGGCGGCCTCGATAGAAGTCCTGCTCCATGGTGAACGCCGTGCCCAGCAGTCCGACCCGGCGCAGGCCCGATGCCCGCACAGCGTCTGCGGTGGCATCAGCCAGGTGCAGCAGTGGGATGGACACCGCTGCCCCGACAACGTCGGCGACCTTGTGCATGGTGTTGGTACAGATGAGCACCAGGTCAGCGCCGGCTGCCTCCAGAGACTGAGCAGCCGCAGCAAGGATCTCGCCGGCATCCACCCAGCGTCCCTGGACCTGCAACTGCTCAATCTCCGCAAAATCCACCGAATAGATCACGCATCGGGCTGAATGGAGCCCGCCAAGCCGGTCGCGCGTGAACTCGTTCAAGAACCGGTAGTACTCCGCTGTCGACTCCCAGCTCATCCCGCCGATCAGCCCGATCGTCTTCATCGCCCCGCCCGCTCATTGACTCCGAGTCGCATTCTGCTCACCACCGACCATCCTTCCATAAGCGAAATAAGCGGAAGAGTTAACCTGCCTAAGGTTCACTTTGGTTGGGGGCTGGCGGGCTGGGGCGACGCAGGCCCTCATCGCGAACCGGTACGAACGCCTGCGCGCCTCACGTGACCTCTCAATTACGTTCCGTTCAGCCGCTCTATCTCCCCATAAGCAGCCCATCCGACACGGCACTTCCCGGCCCTTCACTGGCTGCCGGGCAGCCGACCGGATAGGTGTCTGCTGCAGTCGGTGGATGCAGTCGTCGGACTCCGGCCTGTGCCGATTCCGCACTGCTCGGTTCCGTCCGGCGACGCTCGATCCGTCCGAGCGTTGTGAGGTGGGGACAGCGTCTAGTGCTGTGGCCGGGAAGGTTTGCCGGGTTGCGGCGTCCGGTGTGGTGCATCGCAAGGCGGAGGGCCGCGGCTCGTACTGGACGTACAACGCGGCGAGGTGCCGTGCCGGGCGTCGTGACCCGGTGAACCTTTCCGGTCACAGCACTAGTAGTGCTTCGTTAGGTTGGTTTGATCGGGCGGTGTGTGGTGGTGCATGCTGCGGTCGTGGATCTTGGGGAGATCGAGGAACTGCGGGGAAGCCTTGGCGAGTTCGTTGCCGAGGTGTTCGCATCGTTGAAGCGCAAGGATCAGCGGGGGTGGGGGGACTGTTACCTGCGTGGGCTGATGCTGGACGGGCGGCGCAAATCGATCCAGCCGATGGCTGAGCGGCTGCCGGATGGCAACATGCAGGCCTTGCAGCAGTTCGTCAGCCAGTCGACGTGGGACCACGTTCCGGTGCTGCGGTCCGTTGCGACGAAGGTGGCCTCGGAGATCTCTCCGGAGGCGTGGGTGATCGACGACACCTCCTTCCCCAAGGCGGGAGACCAGTCGGTGGGGGCGGCGCGGCAGTGGTGCGGGGCGCTGGGCAAGAAGTCGCTGTGTCAGGTGGGAGTGAGCCTGCATGCGGTCACCGACGCTGCTTCGGTGCCGCTGAACTGGCGGTTGTTCCTGCCTGCGGAGTGGGCTGATCCGGGCGATGGGCGCCGTGCGAAGGCTGGGGTGCCTGACGGTTTGGGGCACCGGGAGAAGTGGCGTCTGGCCCTGGACGTGATCGACGAGGCGCGCGGGTGGGGGCTGGCTGGCCGGGTCGTAGTGGCCGATGCCGGATACGGCCAGATGCACGCCTTCCGGACCGCGGTGGCCGACCGCGGCCTGGACTACGTCGTGGCCGTTCGCGGTGACACCAGCGCCCACCCCGGGCAGGCGATGCCGACCGCGCCGGAACGAGAAGGACGGATGGGCGCCCCGCGGCTGCCGCGTTACCGCGAGCCGGCCCGTTCCCTGAAAGACCTGGTCACGACCGCCGGACGGCGCCGGCTGCGGCGTTGCACCTGGCGCCAGGGCAGCAAAGGCGCGATGACCAGCCGCTTCATCGTGCTGGAGGTCCGCCCGGCCGGCGTCGCGGCGACGAAGGCCGCACGGGAGAGAGCCGGTGGGCGTGGCGGGTGGGACGGCGTCCTGCCTGCCGAGACTCTGATCGCCGAATGGCCGCCGCACCAGGACGAGCCCACCGACTACTGGCTGACCAGCCTCCCCGCCGACACCGCGCTGCGACACCTGGTCCGCATGGCGAAGATCCGCTGGCGGATCGAACACGACTACCGCGAACTCAAGCACGGCCTGGGCCTGGACCACTTCGAAGGCCGCACCTGGCGCGGCTGGCACCACCACGTCACCCTCGTCACCGCCGCCCACGCCTTCCTCACCCTCCGACGCCTGGACCCAAAAGCCCAAGCGCCGGCCTGACCTTCTACCAAGTCCTCCAGACCCTGCAGGACCTGCTGCTGTGCTGGACCGGCGCATGCCCCACCTGCCACCGAGAGTTACCGCCCCCGGCCCGGACAGACGACCACCCACCCGGCGCAACCTAACGAAGCACTACTAGACGAGTCATTCCGAAGTGATCGTGCTCAGCTTGCCGATGGGCCAAGGGGCCATTCGATGGCGTGCTGCTGGCCCGTGGACATGCATGCTGCCTGCGCCGCGGCGGGCTTTGCGTCCCTCGAGAAGCCGGCGAAGTAGATGACGCTCGCCGCACAATGGAGGTCGGAGCTGGTGCTGCTTGTCCCGGGCAGCTCACGGCAGCTGCCGAATCCCTCCCAGGGGCTTCAACTCAGCTGGTCGCGTACGAGATCAAGGAATGCCTGTCGGCTCGGATGGATGTGCGTCCAGACCTTCTCATCCTGTGGCTCTCCCGGGTCTTCGGGGCCCTTCCTGATCACCTCCTGTACTGCCCACGCGAGGCTGCGTGCCGCTTCGCTGACCTCGGACGCGCACAGTACGTGGATCGTCTTCTGCGTCACCCACACCCTGTCAAGGACCTGCCTTGCCCGGGCCTGCCACTGCTCGTCAGCCAGGTTGTGGTGATACCGATCCACCGCGACTCGTTCTGCTTCCTGCACCGCAGACAGAAATGCGATGAGGTGCGTGAGACGCTCGTTGCGGCGCGCCTCGGCAAGTTCACGGACACTGCGGCGCGCCTCGCCGCGTTCCAAGGCGCGTCCTGCCGAGCGTTGGGCCAGCATCGACATGAGCCCGCCGAGCAGGACGCCGATGAGCGGCGCAAGCGTTGTCCACACAAGGTCCGATTATGACATCGATGGCATGAACACGGCACGGGGTTCGGGCAATATCGGGCCGGTACCGGGACGCGTAGACGGCCAGGTGTCGCAGCCTTCGACAACGGCGGGCAGCAGACGGCGGAAGATCTGAGATCTTCGCGCTGCCCTGGGCGCTCTTGGCCACAGCGCGGACCGGGAGGTCCGGTACTGGGCATGAGGTGGCGTCCGGTCTCCCGTGTCTTGTCGGCCTGCTCAAGCGTGAAGCCGGGAAACCGTGAGGCACGGGTCCTTGTGTTCCCGTCGCGGCATAGCTGTCACGGCTTGATCATGCTCGTGTTCTGGCCCTGACGGACCGCCGTGGCCGCCGTTCGGCGGAACGGGAACGCGTGCCTGGGTCTGGGGTACTCCGGCCCTGGGCGCATTTCCGCACGGTGCGCACACGGAGATCACTGCGTTCGGTACCGCCGCCCGCCCCAGCTACTGGCCGGTTCGATGGCCCCCGACACCGGCACCCGAGCTGGGAGCCCGGAGCCAGGAAGTGGCGCGACCCCGCGCGGGGCGGCGCCCCTTCCTCATGCCCGTGGTCACATCAGTGCGGCCAGCTCCTCGGCCACCGCCCGGTAGGGAGTCATCGACGCCGACCTCGTTGCCGAGCCGGTGGCGCTCCAGGCGCAGCGCGCCGATGTGCCACCCCTCGTACAGGGGCCGCCACGCGCTGGCCTCGGTCTCCTCGGGGCGGCCGTAGGAGTCGAAGAAGGCCACGCAGGCATCCTGCCGCGCCAGGGAACCTGTGCAGGGGAGACCACGTCCCCTGATGCAGGAGAGCCCCCAGGAAACGGAATGGCATGAAACTCATGGCCCAGAATGACTGCGCCGCATTACGGAATACCGGCCGAAGGCCCTCGCGCAGCAACCGCCGTCACCTACTCGGGCTCAGCGCGGCAGCCACCGTTCTCTGCGCCGCCGCTGCAGTGGCCTGCAGCAACGGCAACGACGACACACCCGATGCTGCCGCACCCTCCGAGGCCGCCCCGGCATCAAACTGGCCCGGCAATGGCGGCCCTGCCACGGAAGCGTTCCGTAAACATCTGGCACAAGACGAATCAGCCAAGGACCTCCTGGCAGTCTCCATGCATGTGCTGACCGAGCAGGCCGGCCCACCTGCCTCCATCCGGATCATCACAGACCTCGACCGTGAACTCCGCGACTCCGACTCACCCGACGTACCGAAGGCCGAAAAGGTGGCCAAGGCGTTCGTCGACTGGCACTCCCACGAGTACAACGACCACGGGACAGTCAAAATCAGCAACCCGGCCACCGAAACCCTCACCACGCGCAGCTGGTGACGTTGCGGCAACCACCGCTCGACCCTGCTGGTCCCCTCGCATCCTCGACTGGCAGAACGCGGGACCCCATGGCTTCGGCGCCTTCCGCATCCCTGATGTACGGAACTGGTGTCGGGTCGCTGCGACTCGGGGACCGGTACCGGACAGGAACGCCACCGGCGCCAGGAGCACGCCGAGGACACCGTGTGGGACGTCCTGGACGCCGCCGCGGTCGACCCGTGGGGCTTCCGGCAGTGGAACGCCGACGACCCGGAGGGCGAGGGGGTGCGCCGGCCCCGGGCTGGCCGACCAGGAAGACCACGGTGGGCATCTCCTACGGCACCCGCCGCTCCAGCAGGTGCGGGACGATCCGATTGCGGAAGATCGCCCGGTTTTCCTCCGACCGTAGCCGGTGGCGCTCCACCTCGGCCCGGTCGATCACGCGATGCCGTCCCGAACCTCGCGGGCGAGCTGCGCGTAGTGCTGTCGGGCCAAGGCGATCTGCTCACGGTCCCCGTGGAACGCAGCCCCTCACGTTCCCGGGCCAGCCGGGCCTGCCCCGCCTGAGCGTTCCGGATGACGTCCTGGTCGGGAACCGGCTTGGCCTGCTCAGCTGCGATCAGCGCGCTGTAGGCGCCGACTACGCCGTTCACCGCCTCGATCGCGGCCTCGTACGCCGCCGTCTCCTCGTTCGACCAGTCGTGCGCCTCCAGCTGGTGGGTGATGGAGATACCGTTTTCGGATCCGGTCATCGGATTCCCCCTTCTCTATGTGGAGCATCTTCGTCGAAGCGGCCGGAGCCGAGGACGGAATATCACCTCGGCGGGACCGCCAGCCATGGTCCCGTTGTTTCCCAACGAGGTCAGAGGTCGTCGCGCGTCAGCGCTCCGGCGACATCGGCCGCGAGCCCGCAGCCGGAGCTGTCGTCAAGGAGTTCCCTGCGTCGGTTGTAGAGCTGGGTCGTGCGGGAGTCCTTGTGGTCGGCCCACTGCTGGACCTTGTCCGGGCGGGCGTTCGGCTTCGCGAGGGCATGGGTGACGGCGTCGCCCTTCACGCCGTGCGGGCAGCGCAGTGGGAGCCCGGCGCGCTTGGCCTCGGGCTGGAGGAGCCGCCACACCGCCGGTTCGTCGAGCTGAGCGCCGGATGCCGTGCAGAACAGCCAGCCGGTTGTGCGTCCGTCGAGGTAGTCCTGGAAAGCGTCCCAGGCGATGGGAGGGATCGGCTTCTTCTTCTGGCCGCCACCTTGACAGTGTCCAGGAGCAGCACCCGGTGCCCCTTTGTGGTAGCCGAGGTCCTCGACGCGGGCGTTGAGCAGGGAGTCGATGCGCAGGCAGCAGGTGTCGAGCGTGAGCAGCAGGGCGTACGCGCGCTTGCGGTACGCCGCGACGCGGTGCTCGTCCCGGGGCATGCCAAGAACCGTGCCCATTCCGCCTCGGTGTATCCGGGCGTGGGCGAGTAGGTGGGATTGACGTAGGGCCGCTGGCCCGCATCGAAGGGGTTCTTCACCCGGCCCCCTCAAGTGATCAACGCACGACCTTCGGATGATCATGTGATCGTGGAGGCGCAGGTGCGTGACTACGGGTTTTCGCCGGCTCAGCAAGACGAGATCTGGAGACGCTGGCGCGAGGGACAGTCGTTCAGCTTGATTGGGCGGGCGCTCGGGGCGCCGATGCAGCACGCCCGTCGCTTCCTGCACCAGAGCGGCGGCGTCCGCCTCGCCCCGCAGACGCGGTCAGCTGAACCAGCCGACGGGCTCGGCTGCGGACGGCGTCGAATACATCGACTTTGCCGACATCGAGGCAGGCGCGCACACCGACATCGACGTCGACCGGCTCGCCGCCGAGGAGGAGGAGCGGATCGCGGTGTTCGTTGAACGCCTTGAGGCGCAGGCACGCGACCGGATCCCGCGCGGCACCCAGGCGGCCGCAACGGACCCTCACCGCAGACCCGCAATCGCGCCGGCTCGACCTCAAGCCCGACCTGCACGGTCAGCGACGCGCTCTGCGCGTCAGAGACAGGCCCGGAGGAGGGGTGGGCGACCAGCTGAGCGGTGCACGAGACTTCCCCCGCGCGCTGGGGCTGTGTGACGGGACCGAAAATCACCTTTGCTGCGCCGCTGAGCAGCTGCATCAGCCGGGCCACCTCATCGGCGGGGCCGGTCAGCTTCAGCTCGGTGACCGCCGGACCGGGCGAGGGCGTGTCAATCATCACTGCTCCTGAGATTCTCCAACCCCGCCCCCTTGGGCCGGGTTGCCCAAAGGTGGCGGCGACCTGCGGCTCCCGGCGGCCAGCTACTCGATTGCGGTGCTTGAATGGACCGTCGTTCCTGGTCTGGCAAGGAGAATCGCTGTGCCCTTGGTGTCTGTCGTGATGCCCGTGTACAACTCGGCAGCGACGTTGAGCGCAGCCGTCCGGTCGGTGCTCACGCAGACCCACAGCGACCTGGAGCTGCTGATCACCGACGATCAGTCCTCCGACGGCTCCATGGACCTGCTCCGCGAATTCGCCAAGGAGGACGAGCGCGTCCTGCCGGAATCGGCACCTGAACAGGGCGGCGCGGGCCGAGCCCGCAACCTCGCGATGCAGCGGGCCCGCGGGGATTACATCGCCTTCCTCGACAGCGACGACATGTGGCTCCCGGAGAAGACCGAAAAGCAGCTCCGCTTCGCAGCGGAGGGCGCCGCGCCTTTGACCTTCACCTCGTACTTCAAGATGGACGCCGACTACGACGGCGAGAGCACCGACTGGGTGCCGAACGGCCGAGTGGTCCGCGCGCGGAAGCATGTGGACTACCGCGCGATGCTGTTCCAGGACCACATCGGTGCCCTCACCGCCATGTACGACCGCAACGTCCTGGGCACGAGGCTGATGCCGGAGATGCGCAAGAGGCAGGATTACGCTCTCTGGCTGTCGATCATGCGGGACGGATTCGACGCCCGGGGCCTGGCCGAGCCCCTCGCGGTATACAGAGCCCACCAGGCGGGATCACTGTCCTCCAACAAGCTCTCGCTCGTGCAGTACAACTGGGCCCTCTACCGCCAGCACGAGCATCTGTCCGTCCCGCGGGCGACGCAGGCACTGGTTGGCGCTGCCTGGCAATCGATGCGCAACTCGCGTATCTAGATCCGGCGGGGGCCAGGGGAGCCCGGCGCGCGACGATTCCCCGGCCGGTCCCCGCCCCGTGAACCTGCCGCGGGCTCGGCGCAGGACTCGGGGCGAAGATCGGAAGCTCGCCGTGCCGTCAGCCGATTACGCGGCCGGGCCGGCGTCGGCGGGCGCGCGCAGGAACAGCTGGAGCAGCAGCCGCCGGTCTGTGGCCTCGATGGTCTCCTGGCCGTCCTGGAGCGCCTCCCGGCCGTGCAGGAAGCGGCGCTGTTTCACGATGAGGTAGTCCCCGGATTCGAGCATGAAGGCGACCTGCCCCCGGACGAGCTCCTCGGCGAGTTGCCTGGCGGCGTCGGCGTGCGCCTGGCCGAGCTGCGACCGCTCCAGCATCTTGACGGTGAACCGGACGAATCCGTTGGAGCCGTCCAGGATGGGGAACTGCGCGTACTCCTCGCCGACGCCGTGCAGGTCGAAGAAGGTCCCGTAGTGGTAGGCCGCCTCGGCCAGGAGCGCGCGACAGTCTTGCGACAGCCGCGACACGGCCGCGTGGCCGTCGGAGAGGATGCTGGGGCCACCGCCGAGCGGGTCGCGGCGGACGCACAGGAGCGTGGTGTAGTCGGGGGGCAGGGTCCCGTTCACCAGGCCATATGGAACGCGTTGTATCCGATGCCGCTTGACTTCCCGGGATCCTTGTCGATTTTGACCCCGATGTCCTTCCACAAGGGCCAGCGCGGGAAGGGCGAGAAAGGGACGGTCACCTCGGCCGCGAAGGCCGTCGCCAGCCGCAGGAACCGCTGGTCGTCAGCCCCACCCAGGGCCTTCGCGCCCAGGCGATCGCGGAGCTTGCGGAGGTCGGCGACCACGTTCTGGCGACTGGTGAGCCACGGGGTCGCCCTCGTGGGCGCGCAGGGCTGCCTCCAGCCAGACGTCGATGCCGGGGGTCGGAGTCAGGACCGCCCCAGTCCTGCTGGTCACCGTCGGAGACGGCACCGGCTTTCCCAGTGCCGCCCACCCCGCCTCCTGCGCCGGCCTCGCCCCCACGACCAAGTCATCCGGGACCTCGATCCACGGCGAACACGCACCCAGAGGCGGAAACCGGCAGCTCAAACGTGCCATGTTTCTCTCCGCCTTCGCCTGCATGAACGCCGACCCGGCCTCCCGCACCTACTACGACCGGCAACGAGCACGCCGCAAAACGCACACCCAGGCACTCCTGCGACTCGCCCGCCAACGCATCAGCGTCCTGTTCGCCATGCTCCGCGACGGCACCTTCTACGAGTCCCGCACCCCCACCATTACCCTCGCCGCATAACCACCCCAAACAGCCGCACACCAGACATCGCGTCCTTGACGAACGACATAGAGACACCCCCCAGCAGCAGACCGCACTGACCAAACCCGGCGTCACCGTCATGACCATCGGGGATCGCGATCACACCCAGGTGTACGTCTCGTCGGTGACGGCGTCCAGAGCGGCGTCGGTGACGGTCGCGCGCGGGTGAGCCAGATCGGCGAGGGCGGGCCCGATGGGCGGGAAGATCGGCAGTTCGGCGGTCTGGCGGTAGTCGATCCACTCGATGACACCGACTTCGTGGCTGCCGTCGGGGAGTTCGTCGTGTTCCTGCTCGGCGAGGGTTGCGCGGACCTCGGGGGTGATGTGGAGACGGTAGATCAGGTGGAGCTTGCGTGGCGGTGGGGTAGGGCCCGGGCGGGAGACGCGCTGGTCGACGACCCACAGCAGGTCACCGCCGACGGCTTGGTCGATGTCCAGGTCGAGTTCTTCCTTGAGTTCTCGGCGCAGGGCGCCGGTGAAGTCTTCGCCGTCTTCGACGTTGCCGCCGGGCGGGGTGTAGTGGGTGGAGTCGGCGCGGTCACGGCGGACCAGGGCGACATCGTTGCCGCAGAACACGAGGGCCCCGGCGCGGACCTTGATCCGTGAGAACGGGGCCGCAGGCTTGGACGGAAGGCTTGTCATGACGGCCAGTATCACGGTGCGGCGCCGGTGCCCGGGCGGCGGGAGCCGAGCAGCCAGGAGACGTTCCTATGTCTCGTCGCCAGACCAAAGACGGTGCCGTTCGTAGACGGTCTTCCACGGCCCGAACCGTTCGGGCAGGTCACGCCGGTGCGGGCGGCTTCGATGGCGTGGCGCTCGGCCCAGTGATTCCAGGCTACCCAGTCGGTCAAGGCGTGCGGACCGAGCCTCGCCGAAGCACCCGGCACGAAGCCCAGTGCCTTGCGGTGAAACAGTTGGAGGCAGAGGAAGACGCCCGCCTGCCAGCCACTGCGACCAACGCCAACATCGCTTGCCCGCCACAACTATGGGCTGTTCCCAGCAGTCTTGTCGGAAGATCACAAGTTCCGCGATGGCCGGTCAGCTCAGGGCTACGCTGCCCGCTCCGGGTTCCGCGGCACCTGCGCCATACGGGCAACCACGCTGAACGCCCGAGCCTGCCATAGATCACCGTCCGCCTGCAGTTGCTCTCAGCACAACCCGCCACCACGTCCAAGACCCCGCACAGATCGGCCGGCATTAGCCGCCGCGAGCACATGAGCGACACCATCCAAGCCATCACCGGACTGCTCTCACACCAGCAGACCGCCACCCGCGGCGCCCTTCAGCCACAGTGACCACCGGACCGCCTGCACCTTTCGACGCCGCACCGCCAACCATGCACGAGCTCGTTAAGGCCGCCCCACCTCCGACGAAACCCCAGGTGAGCGACCCAGTTCGAGACACTGTTCGAGGTCGGCGGATAAAGAACAAGGCCGGGCCAGTCCTTCGGAATCGACCGTTGGCACCGCCGAACGCGTACTCCAATCGGATCCTGCGGTTGGCAATAATGTATGGCCGCTCCAAGACTTGAGGGGACGAGAGTTCACTCGGCCGAACTTGGCAGCGAAGCTGTCAGGGACGGCCGTCTCAGGACCCCAATTCGAGATGGAGAGTCATGCAGCTCAGAAGAATGCTCGTGGCGGCCGCGGTCATGTGCCTGCCATTTGCCAGCGTGTCCGCCAGCGCCTACGCCGCCACATCGGTACCTGCGGACGTGGCTTCTAACGTGCCGGTTTCAGAGATCGACCCGGACGTCCAGGCAGCTTTGAGTCAACTCATCGCAAGCGCGATGGGCGCCGAGGGCCTGCCCGAGCTGAGCGACGAGATCAGTGGCCTGGAAGCAGCCATCCGAGCATGGGCCTCAGATCTCACGCCAGACGTGCCTGAATTGCCGGCGATGCCCGGCGTCACCCCCAACAGTCATCCTGCAGTCTCACCCGCGACTCAGTAGTGTCCCGCAAGCGACCCTGGCCGAACCTCCAGTGACCGCCTTGACACCCGCCC
>NZ_JBSGZP010000009.1:0-32454 GCF_053611065.1 Streptomyces sp. NPDC054840 | reverse complement strand
CCTGCGGCTGGGGTGGTCAGTGGTAGGCGTGGACGACGGCATGGCCCTTGCCGCGGCCGATCATCCACTTGTTCACCGGCGTCGTGATCACGAAGGCCACGGCGAAGCCACCCAGCAGGGCCGTCCAGAACAGCGCGTCCGAGAGGTGGGCGTCCATCGCTCCCGGGGTCAGGGCGATGATGCCGTTGTCGACGAGCTCCATCACCGCGATCGAGACGGTGTCGGCGGCCAGCGCCACCTTGATCGCGCTCTTCCAGTCCAGGCCGGCCTTGCGGACCGCGAACAGGGTGAAGGAGTAGCCGAAGAGGAACGCCAGGGTGATCGCCAGGATCATCGTCTGGACGTTTCCCCACATCAGGGCGGTGCCGATGACCATGCCGAGGATCTCACCGATGGCGCATCCGGTCAGGCAGTGCAGCGTCGCCTTCGCCGCGGCCCCCCACGTCACTCCGCCCATCTGATGCCCGGCGTGACCTGCGTGCGCCTGGTGCGCGGCGTGGTCGTGGGCAGTGGTGGTGTGGTGTGCGCCGTGTTCCATGACCGTCATCCCCAATCCCGTCCAGTGTGACCCCGTACCCGCGGGCCCACATGTCCAATGTATACCCCCAGGGGGTATACGCAAGAGGTTTCTTGGATCCTCCATCGGGGCCTCTTACGGACCGCCCTCCCGGTCGCGTCCCCGGACGGAGTGCCGAGGGCGTAAGTGGCTGTTGTTGTTCCGAACTTGAGGAGTGCTGGTCGAACGGGAGTCACCTGAACTCCCGACCCGACCGGTCCTCCCCCGCCGTCGTGACCTCTGCGTCCATCACATCGAGCGGCAGCATGACCGCGCGCACCGGGTGGACGTCACGTCGCCGAGGTGCCCGGTCGCACGGCGAGGCCAGAGCACCCACAGGCACGACGCCTGGCGTACCGCCGCCACCAGCGTCCTCGCAGCAGTGCGCGGCTTGTCACCCGAGCGGTGGGAGGCGAGGTCGTCCGCAATGGCCAACCGGCGGCGACTGTGAAAATCGCTGTCCGATCACCGGAGCACGGTGATAGACATCCGGCGTGGAAAAGAATCTTGAGTTCTCTGACCTGTTGCGACTGATCGATGAACGGTCGACCGCCTTCCGCGCCGTGGTCGCCGCCGCGCCCGGTCTCGACGCGCAGGTGCCGACCTGCCCCGGGTGGACGCTGTTCGATCTGGTGAAGCACCTGGGTGGGGGAGACCGTTTCTGGGCCGCCATCGTCGGCGCGGGGTCTGCCGACGCTCCCCCGGCCGAGGCCGTCGCCGCGCGCGCCGCGCTGGAAGTGCCGCAGGAGCGTGAGGCCCTGCTGGCCTGGCTGGACGCGTCGACGCAGCTTCTGCTGGGCACCCTGCGCGCGGCGGGACCGGAGAGCGGTTGCTGGACGTGGTGGCCCGCGTCGCAGTCACCGCAGACCGCCGGCGGCACCGCCCGGCACCGGGTCCAGGAGACCGCGGTGCACACCTACGACGCCCAGCTCGCCGGGGGCGCCCCGCAGCCGCTGCCGGTCGAGCTGGCACTCGACGGTGTGGAGGAGTTCCTGCTCACCGTCTGCGCAACGCCGAGTGCCTGGCCGCACAAGCCCACGGCCTTCGACTTCCACACCGCCGAAGGCCGCTCCTGGCGCCTCACCGTCGACGGCGACGGCGCACGCACCACCCGCATCGCCGCGCCCTCCGCCGCGACCGGCGAAGACTCGGACGCAGCCGGCGCCTCCGTCCACGGCACGGCCAGTGAGCTGGTCCTGTACCTGTACGACCGGATCCAAGCCGACTCCTTGCACGTTGACGGAGACGCAGGGCTGCTCGACCTGCTCCGCGCCTGGGAGCCGGAGGAGAAGTAGGACGTAGCGGGGGCTGTTGGCCGCGCCTCGAGCCGGTAAGACACGACTCTTCGCCAGGTTCGTCAGTCGCGGCACCGGACTCAAACCCGCGAGGCGGCCTCGGGGCGTCACCAAGCCGACCGTCTACCTGGATGGCAGTGCGAATTTGTCCGTCCCAGCGAGCGCCATGCCCAGGGCTGCCACCAGCGAGGCGGGCAGGACGTCGACGAGGAAGCTGCCGGTGGGGCGGGCGGCCAACAGCCACACCAGGCCAGCGGCCAGGACCAGCAGGCCGCCGGCGATGAGCGGCTTGGGCCCGAAGCGGCCGAGCAGGCGGGCACTGGCAGTGGTCATGAAGACCATCAGCAGGCCGGTCATCGGCAGCAGAGCTGCGCCCGAGGCGAAGGCGCCGTAGCCCAGGGCCTGCTGAAGGTAGAGGTTGAGGAAGTACCACATCGGGATCCAGGCCGCTCCCAGCAGGGCCATCGCCAGGTTGGAGACGCCGAGGCCGGGGGGTGCGCCAGATGCCGAGCGGCATCAGCGGCGACTTCGCGGACCGCTGGATGAGGACGAACACGACCAGCAGGGCGGCGCCTGCGAGCGTCTGCGCTGTTCCCCAGCCGGTCTTGGGGGCACGGACCACGGTGAAGACGGTGAGCGCGAGTCCGGCGGTGACGGCTGCGGCGCCGAGGATCATGACCGGCAGCGACGGCACGTCCTGGACCGAGCGCGGCCGCCTTCCCAAAGGTGCACGGCCGGCCGTACTGACTGCGGCCAGCCCCACCCATCTCCTGGCCGCCGACACCAGTGACGCCGTCCACGAGTCCAAGGACGGCGGTCGGACCTGGACCACCGTCCACCGCGCGGACCACGACAACACAGGACACTGACCTGCCCGTCCGCCGGCATCAACCCGCCTGTCGGACTCGCATCCGGCAGGGGCCGCCAGGGCCAGGACGGCGGCGCCAGGCTCTCGGCCCGAGGGCTACGCCGCCGGCGGCTGCCCGGCGCCGCCGAGCAGAACGGCCAGCAGCCGCCGCGTGGTCGCCTCCACGTCCTCTCCCTGTCCGGGAACGCGTGTCATCAGCAGGTGGTGAACCGTACCGACCAGCGCGAGCGCGATGGTGGCGGTGTCAGCGTCGGCGGCCAGCCGGCCGCCGCGCTGCTCGGCCTGCAGGTAGGCGGTGAAGGCGTGCTGGATCGCATCGAAGGCCGGCGCGCCGGACCGGAACCCCTCCCGGGTGTGCAGTGCGGCTGCTGGACGAGTCATCGCCAGCCCCACCACCGCCGCCGGCAGCGCCTCCAGCAGGTCGAGGACGACTTCCTGGAGGTTGCCGGCGACCGTGCCTTCGCCCACCTTCGCCCCCAGCGACTCGGCCTGGCGGGCGCTGCGCGCAAACCGGTCCAGGAGCAGCTCGGCGACAAACTCGTCCAAGCCGGTGAAATGCGTGTGCAGGACGCCCTTACCGCAGTCCGCCTCCGCGGTGATCGCGCGGCTGGTCAAAGCCGCCGCGCCGTCGCGGGCCACCACCCGCTCCGCAGCCGCGAACAACCGCTCGCGCAAATCCGGAATCGCCACTCCACGAGGTGACACAACCGCCCCTTCCCTCAACCCCATTGCAGGTATGGGCATCCGCCCATACTATTTGGGCACTTGCCCATACTAGGGCCGGGGCGCCGTGCTGCACCCCGGCGGGAGGGAGTCACCCATGGCTCATTTCGCCAACACCGCCCAGGCCGAGGCGTGGAACGGATACGAGGGAGAGCAGTGGGCCCGCAGCCAGGACCGCTGGGACGCCGTCAACGACGGCTTCAACCAGCCCCTCCTAGACGCTGCGGGCGTCACGGAAACCGACTCCGTGCTGGACATCGGCTGCGGGGCCGGCCTCACCACCCGCCTCGCGGCCCGGCGCGCCGACCGGGGCCGCGCCCTGGGGCTGGACCTGTCCCGCCCGATGCTGGCGAAGGCCCGCGAGAGCGCCGCGCGGGAGCGGGTGGAGAACGTCTCCTTCGTCCAGGGCGACGCGCAAGTCCACGCGTTCGACGCCGGCGGCTTCAATGCGGTCATCAGCCGGTACGGCATGACCTTCTTCGCCGACCCCGTCGCCGCGTTCGCCAACCTCCATCGCGCGCTGCGCCCCGGCGGCCGGCTGGCCTTCATCTGCGCGGCCGAAGCCGAGGCCAACCAGTGGCTCGAGGCGCTGGCCGCCCTGGAGGCCATCGTGCCGCTCCGCGGCTTCGGCAAGGCCGACGGCCCCGGCATGTTTTCCCTCACCGACCCCGACCGCATCCACACCCTGGTCACCGCGGGCGGGTTCACAGATGTCGACGTACAGCGCATCGAAGTGCCGGGGAAGTGGGGCACCGACGCGCAAGACGCCGCGGCGTTCCTGCTGGACTCCGGCCCCGGACGCCACCTGCTCAGCCAGGTCACCCCGCAGCAGCAGACGAAGGCGCGCCAGGTGCTGACCGATGCGCTCGGCCGTTACGGGGCGGACGGGGCGGTGTGGCTGCGCAGCACCTCATGGATGGTCACCGCCGTCCGCAGTGGGGCGAAGCCGCGCTGACCGGCCGAGGCAGATCCGTGGTGGATCAGGAGCGGACCATGCGGGCGATCGCCTAGGACGCTTCGGCGATCTTCTCCTTGGCCTGATCGCCGCCCTGCGCGATGGCGTCGGCCACGCAGGACTGGAGGTGGTCGTCCATCATCGTCAGGGCGAAGGACTGCAGCGCCTTGGTGGTGGCGCTGACCTGGGTGAGGATGTCGATGCAGTACGTGTCCTCCTCGACCAGGCGCTGCAGGCCCCGTACCTGTCCTTCGATGCGGCGCAGGCGCTTGAGGATGTCGTCCTTGTTGGCGGTGTAGCCGTGCGCCGCGATCCCTTCCCTTCATTAAATACCCCCGGGGGGTATATGTGTAACGACGTGGGGCGGTGATGTATTCCGCTGGCGCCGCCGGATGTGCCAGCGGCGCCCGGGTTGCCGGGCGGGGCGCTCGGGGGTGGGCGTTTCAGCTGCCGGCGCGGAACGAGCGCAGGCGCAGGCTGTTTCCGACGACGAAGACCGAGGAGAACGCCATGGCGGCTCCGGCGATCATCGGGTTGAGCAGTTCGGCCGCGGCCAGGGGTAGGGCAGCAACGTTGTAGCCGAAGGCCCAGAAGAGGTTGGACTTGATGGTGCCCAGCGTCTTACGGGACAGGCGGATCGCGTCGGCCGCCGCCCGCAGGTCGCCGCGGACCAGGTCAGATCGCCTGCTTCGATCGCGGCGTCGGCGCCAGTGCCCATCGCCAGCCCCAGGTCGACCTGGGCGAGGGCGGCCGCGTCGTTGACCCCGTCGCCGACCATGGCGACCGAGCGGCCTTCGGCCTGGAGGCGCTTGATGACGTCGACTTTGTCCTCGGCCATGACTTCGGCGATGACCTGCTCGATGCCGACCTCGGCGGCTACCGCTTCGGCGACGGCCTGATTGTCGCCGGTCAGCAGGATCGGTGTCAGCCCGAGGGCCTTGAGGCGCTTGATGGCTTCGGCACTGGTGTCCTTGACGGCGTCGGCGACCTCCAGGACCGCGCGAGCTTTCCCGTCCCAGGCCACCGCCGATCACGGTCCGCCCGGCCGCCTCGGCCCGGTCCTTGGCCTCCTTCAGGGCGGCAGGCAGGGTGATGGCCCATTCGGCAAGGAGCTTCTCGCGTCCGACGAGGACGGCGTGGCCCTCGACGATCCCTGGACGCCGAGTCCCGCCAGGTTGGCGAAGTCCTCCGGGGTCGGCAGGGAACCGATCTTGGCGGCGGCATCGGTGGCGACGGCTTGGGCGATGGGGTGCTCGGATGCGTGCTCCAGCGCGCCCGCCAGGTGCAGCACGTCGGTCTCGTCCGTGCCGGCGGCGGTGTGGACGGCCAGGAGGGTCATCTTGCCGGTGGTGACGGTGCCGGTCTTGTCCAGGACGATGGTGTCGACCTTGCGGGTCGACACCAGGACCTCCGGGCCCTTGATGAGAATGCCGAGCTGGGCGCCGCGGCCGCCTACGGCCACCTCCTCGCCCTGCGTTCCGGCGACCTCGCTTACCTCCACGTCCACCCCGAAGGCAACCCCGGCGACGGCACCACCAAGCCCGGCCCCGGCATCTCCTTCATGGCCACCGCTCCCACCCCGGGCGCCTACCGCCTCTTCCTCGACTTCAAGCACCAAGGCACCGTCCGCACCGCCGCCTTCACCCTGCACACCACCAACAGCACCACGACCGCCCCCACCGCACAGCACGAGGATCACACCAGCGCCGAGCACCAGTAACCAGCTGGAAAGCAGCGGCTTCTCACCGAGGACGACGTCGAGGAGTGGTCGGCGTCGGGGGCCAGGCTCAGCGGGTGAGGTCGGCCAGGCTATTGAGGGCGGTGTCGATCTCGGCCGGCGTGTTGATAACAGCAGTACCGATCCGGGTGTAGGTCGAGGTGGACAGCCGCACGCGGCGGGTGGCTGCGTGGTCGACGACCTGCTGGTGGGTGTGTCCGGCCACGCTGAAACAGGTGATGCCCGCCGACAGCTTCGCGTCGGCAGGGGTGTGCACGGTGACCCCGGGGATCCGGCTCAGTCCCTGCTTCACCTGGGTCGACAGCTGTGTGATGCGGGCGGCAACGCGTTCTCGGCCCAGCTGCTCATGTAGAGCCACCGCCACCGGCAGGGCGAAGGCGTGCTCGAACGCCAGAAACCCGCCGGGCGACAAGGGCACTGCTCCCCCGCCGCTGATGAAGCTCACGAACGTGGGCCGCAGCTGGTCGAGGACGTCCGGCGCCACCCACACCAGCCCCGTTCCCCTTGGACCGAACAGCCACTTATGCGTTCCGGCGATCACCACGTCCGCGCCCAGGCCGGCGGCATCCTCGTCGATCGCCGCCAACCCGTGGACGCCGTCGACAACGAGCAGGCACCGATCGGCAGGGCTGCGGCCTTCGTTGGCCCGTCGCACCACCTCGGCCACCGCCCGCACCGGCATCCGAAGCCCCGTGCTCGATTGCACCCAGGTGATCCCCACGACTCTGGTGTTCGGGCGAATCGCCTCGCCGACCGCCGCTGCGATGCCGTCCGCCGTCGCGGTGGCCGGATCGTCGAACCAGGAGCCCAGCCGTAGCGTGTTGCCATGCTTGTCGGCGGCCAGCCGGGCGGCGGTGCGATGGGCGATGTGGTCGTGCTCCGTCAACAGGAACTCCTGTCCCGGACGGGTCACGACGCCGTTGTAGAAAACGCCCAGCCCGATGCTCGTGCTCGCCGTCACCGCGATGTCCTCGGCCCGGCCTCCCAGATAGCCCGCGAGCGCCTGGCGTACCCGGGGCCAACCGGTAGGACCATCGGGCAGTGCCAGCCCCGCGGGCACCGAGAGAGGGTTGGCGTCGACCAGTGCGCTCAAATGATCCACCGCATCCCGCACCACCTTCGGATGCGAGGCCAGATAGAACAACGCCAGGTTCGCCCATCCAGGCTCCAGGCGGAACTGCGCCCTCAAGGCGGCCCAGTCCACACGCCCGTCGACCGTGGCGAGCGGCCGCTCCCGCGGTGTGTCCACCTCTGCCGCGCCGCAGCCGGGAACGAGGGCGACCGCCACCGCTCCCGCAGATTTCGCCAGCAGACCGCGCCGACTCGTCATCGACATCCAGCACCCCTTTGCGCCGCGACCGCCGGAGCGGTAGCGGAATGACTGTCGGTGCCCTTCTGGTCACGAGGCTACGCAAAGCGTGCCCACGCGCCGACACCGACCATGACCGGGGCGGGGCGCCTCGCTAAGTAAATCGAACATACGTTTCGCGGGTGAGACCAAAGGCGCCGACTGATCAAGCACCCACCCCTACGGGGCGGGCTCCGCCTAGCTAGCGGGCCGGCGGCGTCGAGCTGCGACGCGCCGCCCACACCCACACCTCCGCACCAGCGGAAGGTGAGGAAGCAGCATGAGCGAGCAGACCGCCCGCAGGTGCCGCCTGGGCTCCCAGCCAGACCGGCCCCTGCGCCCGGTGCGGATCTCCCTACGCACGGTACGTCGCTCCGGCGTCACCGCTCTGCGTTCGCTGCAAGCGGGCCCCGCAAGAGCTGCTGGCCCACCCCTGACCGCACCCGATGCTTCTCCGTCGACCCCGATCACCTTGGTCCTCCCCGACGGACAGGCCATCGAGCGGGTACGGCTCTACGAGCGACAGCAGCTCGACTCCGGACTGTATGTAACGTATGGGCGCCCCCTCTGGCAGAGAGCCGCCGGGGGCGGGGTCGAGCCGGCCGAGTACAGCACATGGGTCACCGCCGCACAGCTGCGCCCGCTGCCCGGGGTCGGCCTCAGCCGCACCCCGCCCACCCCCGTACCCGTACGTCGGCGCCGACCCGGTCAGCGTGGCTGCTCGACCGCCCACGCCCGGCCACCGTCCACGCCGACGGCTGCCCGAACGCCCCCGCCCGCGCGCACCCACTGGGCACCATGGCCCGCTCGACGCACTCGCGCGACCCGGCACGACAGCGTGCACCGTGTGCGACGCCGCCGAGGCGCTGCTGCCGGCCCACCCGACACGACCGGCTGAGCACCGGCCTCCAGGCGGTGGTTACCCGCAGAGATGCACCTCGACTCGGCGCGGGGTAGAGGGCTTCGAGTACCGGCGGACGCCAGCGAACCAGTGGTGCGCACATCGAGCGCAGTAGCAGATCGATGCCTCCCACCAGGACCAGGTTCGCGCAACGGGCGGACAGCGCGACCAGTTCGGATCGCCCTCTGTGCCAGTACGGCTCCCCGGTCAGCCGGTGGCAGGAGCGCACGGCCTCGGCGAGCTGACGCAGCGCGTCACGGTCGCCCCCGGACTCCCGTCTGACCCATGGCATGTGTCCGGGGTTGAAGTCGAGACCTTCGAACTCGCGTCGCAGCCGGGACACCGCGGCCCCGCGCTGATCAGTTCCGGACCGAGACGTTGTGGCTTTTGGGCTCACCTTGGCTGGATCCCCCGGAGTCAGGCAGCTCTCCGGGCTCGGCTCAGGCGGCAGCCGTCTCGGTTGGAGATGGGTTCGGCAACGGCGTCCCGCCGATCTGGAGGTGTACTCCGTCGGGCGAGCCGGCGGTGTAGGTCGGCGTCAGGGTGAACCTGATGGAGGGGAAGGTTCCGCGGAGGCGAACGCTGCCGTTGGAGTCGCTGGGCCCGAGGGTACCGTCGGGGCCCACGACAGGGTCCGCGGCCTGGCCTCTGACCTTGTTGCCGTCGACCTCGAAATGATAGTCGCCGCTGAGCCGGTCGACGCGCGTACCTGCCGCAAGGTCCCGGAACTCGAGTTCGGAGGCGAGCGATCCCAGGTGGAAGACGGGATTCTTGACCGGGAGGCGGAACCTGACCTCGAACACACTGCCTTCGAAGTGACCGACCATTTCGATCATGTCCGAGGCGGGCAGCGGTGGGGTGAAGTGCGCCAGCCCGAATTCCGTCCAGTCCTCGTGCAGGTAGGCGGCACCCAGGGGCCCGGTGAGCGTCACCGAAGCGCCGCCCAGGATTCCGACTGCCTCGGTCCGCTCATCGTTCTGGGACGTCCAATCGACGAACACAGGCTGAAGTGGTGTCATTTCCTTGACCGCCTCACACCCGGGACCGGATCGGCCACCTCCACGGCGGCTGAATGAGGGATTCCGGCCCGGGTCGCGTCCACCGTTGCACGGACCCGCCACGTCGGAGCAGAGCGCGAATCGGGGCGCGCGAAGCACGGGCGGCCCGCTCACGAGCACCGCGAGTCGTGGCCCTTGTCGCCGAGCAGGGCGTCCGGGCGTCTGCGGGGACGGCCGGGGCGGCCGGCCACCGGCGGGATGCCGTCGACCAGAGTGAGGGTCTGGGTGACGTCGTTGACGTTCGCCGCGGTGGTGATGACTTTGAGCGGGGTGCCGCGTCCGTCGCAGATCAGATGGTGTCTGCTGCCCGTCTTCCGCCGGTCGACCGGCGACGGACCGGTGTCGGCGCCCCCTTTTTCGCGCGGATGTGGGAGCCGTCCACGCAGGCCCTGGACCAGTCGAGGCGGCCGGCTGCGTTCAGCTCGGCGAGCAGGATCCGGTGCAGCTGTTCGAAGACCCCGGCCTGCTGCCACCGCTCCAGGCGCCGCCAGCAGGTCTGCCCTGAGCCGAAGCCCAGCTCAGGAGGCAGGAGTTTCCAGGCGATGTCGTTGTGCAGGACGTAAAGGATGCCCTGCAGACACAACCGGTCTGCCACCGGCCGAGGCCCTGGCGACCTCGTCGGCCAGGGCGGCAGCAGCGGCTCGATCAGTGCCCACAATTCGTCGTCCACGATCCACGGCCGAGTACTCACACACTCACGAACGGCCGAATCATCACACCAGTTACGCCCGACCAGGGGATCTCACCAAGATCCTGTTACGAGCTCTTAGGCTCTCGAGTCCTCGCCAGTCTCTCTGGTGGTCAGCAGAAACGCTTCGATCAGGCTGCGGGTCCCGTTCTTCGTACCGCGAGTTGAAGATCGCCGCCTTCATGACCCTCTTCTTCGCACCGCCTCTGCATCTGCCTCGCACAACGACGAAGGTGAATGCGTGCAGGACGACGACACGGGATCCCTCTGCGAGCAGAATCGTTCATACAACCTTTGTAGGTGACATGTCGTGATAAGCCCTGCCCCCGATGCATCTTCACATGTACTTTCTGAGCGACAGGAGGGGTAACGATGACCGACCTACCGGCCTCAGTGGACGTGCTACTCCGCGCGCCCCGTACCGTCTTGCCGCCACCAGCGGTGCGGGGGCGGCTCCGAAAAGCCCACGGCCTCACTCAGACACAACTAGCCGAAGCACTTGAGGTGAAGCGACTCGCGGTGACCCGGTGGGAATCGGGTGATGCAGAGCCTCGGGGCCAGCGTCGCGAGGCATACGCTCGGCTACTTGCGGAACTGGCCGCTCTCTACCCTGCAGCCCTCGCAGCCTCTGCCGATAAGAGTGTCGAGATGCCGCCGTAAACGCGTGGAGCGGTCTCCGTCGCCACAACGGGGACCGCTCCCTAGCGATCGACTCGCAGAACCTTCCACGAACCCGAGTCGTGAACAGCGATGTGACCTCGACTGCGGTTATGCCCGCGAACGTTGGGTTCGCGTGGTCACCTACCCCAGGATAGGGAACCTCGTCAGGATAGCCAGCACAGGACATACTTTTCATGCATGTCTGGCTACATCTCTGCTCTCGACTCCCCTAACAGGGAAGATCCGCCCGATGCATCACCAGACGCGCCTCCGCCGTCGACTTGTAGGTGTGACCAGCTTCTCGGCCTCGAGCACCCCGGTCTGGCCCACCGGCGCCCACGCCCGGCTCAACGAGACCCCCTCGAAGATTCCTGTCTGCTTTACAAGAGCACGGCCCCCGGCCGGAAACCTCTTGTCTCTGCAGACAGGTCTTCTGGGGCGGAAACAACACACAACTACACGCCCTAGCATGCCGTCGGCAGCACAGATCCGGGTTCGTTGGGCTCTGTGGGTGGTGGCCAGTGAATGATGACTTCGGGAGCAGCTATCTGGAGCGCTCCTGGGAGGCGCCGGAAGACGTGATCCTTTGGCGTGAGTTGGTGCGCGCGCCGGGCTTGCAGCCGGAGGATCTCGGCGTGCTGGCGGAGTTGCTGCTCCGGGACCCTCAGCTTCCATCGACCATGGAGGCGATCCGCAAGGACCTCCAAGCCCGGGGCTGGAAGATGGGTAAGGACCGGTACAACGCGATCGCGGGCCGACTGACCAAGGCCGGCCACCTCGCCCGGATCTCCGTGTACGACGAGGTAGCCCAGCGCCCGACCTGGATCACTCGGGTCTACCGAAACCCGGCCAACAACCAGCAGTACATCGATCTCGGCCTCACCGTATCCTTGCAGGTCAGCACCGCAAAGCGGGAAACCAGCGATCCGGGGCTGGAGGCGGAACCCGAACCGCTGGAAACCCGCGTTTCGCCTGCTCCGAGGCGGAATACGGGAAACCCGCCATCCGGATCCGGATGGCGGAAAACCCGCGATCTGGAAACCCGCGTTTCGCCTGCTCGGAGGCGGATTGCGGGAAACCCGCGATTCGACGTCCTCCCCCCACTCCCCCCGGGGGAGGAGGATTCCTCCCCCCCCTACACCCTCACCGCAGGGTCCCTGCCATCGCAGCGGAAGGAAGCGCAGGAGTTCTCCCTTGAGGAAATCCGGTCTGCTGAGGACTTCCTGCAGCAGATGCAGCAGTGGCAGGCAGGGCTGGCGACTGCGCGCAAGAGCGCTCCGAAGCTGCTGTCGGCGATGCGAGCGCAGGGCTGGCCGGAGCTGACGGCTATGGACGACTGCCAGCGCCGGATGCTGGAGGACGAGATCTTCAAGAACACCACCGGTGCGGCTTCGTGGGTGAAGTGTCTGCCCCTGTGGGTGGCGGACCTGCGCCGCTACCGCGCTCCGGCCCCAGCACCAGCTACACAGCCGGGACCAGCGCCGCAGGACCTCGCTGGGCTGCGGGCGGTCTGCCCGGCATGCGATCAGTACGGCTGGGCCCTGGACGGCGACGACGACGGCCCGATGCGTCGTTGCAGTCATCCGGGCATCACGGTCAGCACCATCAAGGAGCTACCGTGAACGCTTTCGACCTAGACGTTCCCGCGCGGCAGCCGGACGGATCCATGGCCGCGAGCACTGAGGCCGAAACGGCTGTACTGGGCGCATGCCTGACGGCTACGCCGGCCTACGACCCAGTGGCGGCCGCCGCATCCGTCCTGAGTGACGGCGGTGACTGGTACCACCCTCACCACGAGACGATCTGGCGGGCGATTCTGGCCCTGCATGGCCAAAGCAAACCCACCGGTGTGCCGATGGTCGAGGCCGAGTTGCGCCGGAGCGGTGACCTGGAACGCATCGGTGGAGCCGTTCGGTTGTCGGAAATCGCCACCCAGGCGTGCACTTCTGTCGAGGCAGCGCACTATGCCGAACTCGTCCACGGCTACGCCCGCCTGCGCCGCTATCAGCAGACCCTACTGCGCGGAATGCAAACGGCCCGTCAGACCGACCCCGCTGCCGTAACCGACGCGATCACCGCGCACCAGGCCGAGCTGGAGCACCTCGCCGCCGACCAAAGCGTCGACAAGGGTCTCTTCGAACGGTTCGGCGACTGCCTGCAACAGCACCTGAACAGCCTGGAGACCGCGATTGAGGCGGCGGTCGTCACCGGACTCACCGAACTCGACCAAGCCCTCAAGATGCAGCCAGGGAACATCGTCGTGGTGGCCGGGCGGCCAGCCATGGGCAAATCGGCGATGACACTGGGCATCGCGCTGGCCAATTCCCATTCCGGTAGGACCACCCTCGTGCACAGCCTGGAGATGGGCCGCAACGAGGTCACCAACCGGGTGCTCGCCAACCGGGCCCGCGTCAACCTGCACCGCCTCATAGAGGGCGGGCCAGCCGTTACCGACGACGACTGGACGCGCATCGCCCTGCGCCTCCCCGACCTATCGGCACTGCCGCTGTGGATGGACTACACCCCCCGCGTCACCCCAGGCCTGATCCGCACCCGCATCAAGGCACTGTCCCGGCAGACCGGTCAAGCACCCCTGGTCATTGTGGACTACGTCCAGCTCATGTACACCGACCAACGCACCGCCCGGCAGAGCCCCTATGAACGTGTCAGCGAAGTGAGCCGCGAATTGAAGATCATCGCCGAGGAGACCGGTGCTGTCATCATCTGCTGCGCCCATCTCAACCGCGGCTCGGAACACCGGGACGGCAAGAAGCCGCAAGTGTTCGACTTGCGTGACTCAGGGCAGCTCGAGCAAGATGCCAGCGGCATCATCCTGCTACACCGCGAGGACGCATACGAGCCCGACAGTCCCCGCGCAGGGGAGAGCGATCTGATCCTCGCCAAGAATCGCAATGGCCCCACCTGTTCGATCACTGTCGCGCACCAGTTCCACTACTCCCGCCTGCGGGACATGACCCGTAGTACCCAATTATTCGTTTAGGGCCTCAAATTTCGTGGCCAAAGCTCACGAGCGATGGCCAAGCGATGACCTATCTGACGCAAATCTGAGACTGGCAGGTCAAGCCGCTCTTCATATGGGTGTTTGGGCTCCGATGCTGGTGCCTTGGTGGAAAGCTCGCTGACACCGTGGGCTCAGCATCGCCCTCCAGGCCCAACAGGACTACAGGCAGCGAGGGATCCCCGAACGGGACCGGCTGATCGAGTAGCATGTCCACCCCGGCCGAACCCTGCCCGACCCGCCAGGGAGACCGGCATGAGAACCGCGACAGGGCCCGATGAGCCCGTCCCACAACATCCCCTCCGCCCCCGCGGCGGAGCCAGCAACTACACCGCTCTCCGCACCTCCGACCGGGCCACAGACCTCCCCGCAATGCTCAAATGGCACGACTATGAAGCTGACCCGCTTCGACGAGCGCGCCGTCACGGCAGCCCGGAAGATTGCGGCTGAGTTACACGGCGCCAAAGTCCAACAGCAGAGGGGGAAGACGACACTGAACACAAGCGTGGACGGGATCGAGTGCCAGCCTGTCTGCGCAGAACGGAGGCCAGACGGTGATCTCCCTCCATCGTCTCGAGATGGCGGGATCGGCGGGCGGGCGGACTGGGTTGGACGTTGGCAACCGCCTCTGACCGGTCTACAGGGCGAAGTCGCTGCGGCGGGTCCAGCTGGCGGGGTTGCGCCAGAGATCGGCCTTGGCGGCGGGCCAGTCCATCTGCCATCCGGGCCGAAGCCCGCGTGCTCCCCAGCCGTCCGGCTGCACGTCTGGGATTGCGAGTCCGGCCACGTGCGCGGCGAGCGCGGCGTCGTAGACCTCCTGCGCGCGACGCAGAGCCGCGGCCGGGGAGTCCGCGACCCCAGTGAAGACGTGTAAGCCGCGCCGGGCCGGGTCGGTGGTGTCGTGTATGGGGACGTCGACCACATGGATGCGCGGGTGCATGACGTCCAGCTCCTCTCGATCTTTGGTGGTATGGACTGCCGCGACCACCCCGGCCTTTGTCAACAGGGGAGACCGGGGCCAACGCGGCGTCCTTCACGCCAGTGGGGCCGGGCCAGAGCTCCGGGTGGGATGTGATCTGGCGCTGGCGCTGTGGAGGGTGCTGCGACGCGCGGCGATGCCGTCGTCTCCGCGCGGTGATCGGTAGGCGCGTCCTTGCTACATATGCGAGGCCGTCCGCCTGATGAGCGCTTCACCGCCGTGGCGCGCTGACAGCGTGAGGGTCGAAGGTAAGCACCCAGGCGCTCGGCTCGACCGATCGCTATCGGAGGTGAGCGCGTCGGCCTCGGGTGAGCGTCGTGAGCGTCACCGGTGCCCTCGGCGGTCGGTCCCTTGCTTTCAGGGTCTCTTCATGCGCGGCGCCTGCCTGGCAGTCCCGGTTGTGTTTCGCCCGGCCGGGGAGTTGCTCCGGTCCGCCTTCGCAGGTGGGAGCCGGCGCAACCACTGGGTCTTCGGTGAGCGGTGGTATGTCAGGCTGCTCGTGTGCTGTCGGCGAGGCGATGGTGCCGTGAGCGGGCACGTGCTCCGATGTGATGGGGAAGTCGCGCGTCGAGCCAAAAGGGGCCGCGTCAGCCGGTGCTGGCCGGTACCGGCTGACGGATCCAATGCCCTCTCCCAGGGGGTACCCATTGCGGCAGCCCACGCTCACCACAGCGGCCGGCAGTGGCCGACGCGCGCAGCCGCTCCCCCCGGAGAGGCTGGGCGGCCCACCGGTTGGATACACTCCGTTATCCTTGGACTGGCATATGACCGCAACAGTGGACAAAGGACTGTCACCCGGATGGCGTAGTTCGGCTCATTGGGCTGTTTGTCCGGATGCCCATGCCGGATGCGGGGTCGACGCGGGCGGGCGTGGCAAGAGCACCCGGGTTGTGAAGTTGGCGTTCGTGAGGTCGTGCCGTACCCGGAAGCGTCACACCGATCGGGTGGTGCGGCGGCCGGGGCGTTGCTGCCCCTCGCTCTGACGTCGTGGGACCTTACTATTCCGCTGGAGCGTCCGTCGTCCGAGAACCTGGGCACTATGCGGGGCTCGAGTCGCGAAAGCCCAGAGGCTGTATCAATGAAACACACCCGGCCGGCTTGCTGGACCGTGATGCGAGGCCCTGGGCGATGGCCTGCCCGGCGCGGGATCGCAGCTCGACTACGGCGTCCACCAAGGCAATCGACCGGTCCGTCGAGTTCACTGACCCGCGCCCCCGCCGGGGGACATAGCCATCCCTACTGTCCGCCTGTACGCGTTGTCCAGGGTGCGCCTCCTCGGTACGCGCTCGAGCGGGCGCCGACCTCGTCGCGTGCCCACCGGGAGCGTTTGCCGCCACGAGGCGCCCCCGCTGTGCGGACGAGGTGATCGAGGTTTGCGCACGAGGCTGGACGGGAGGGAACGCCGCAGCTTCCACGATCTGCTCGTCGAACTGCAGGGCTCGGTCTTGGCCGGCTGCCTGGTGGGCTGACCACTACCGCGCCCGCCACGTTCAGGGGCAGGTCCGCCCGGCTTGACGTCGCGACGGACGTACTCTGCGCTGTAGCCCCACCCGCGGCCGCGCCGCGCAAGCCTGAGCGCGACGCCCACGGCGGTCGCAACCGACGGCGGGTGACGGCAATCCCGGCGACTCTACTGGGGCGTGCTCGCCCGATCGTCACTGGGCTCGGGGCTCGGGCCAGCACCAAACAACGTCCATCGGCTCGGGCGGCACCCCACGGCCGACCGCGGCTACGAGGACCCCCGGCCGGGACTACGGAGCGCGACCGCATGCACGTCGCGAGCGGGGCACGAGGGTGCTGCACGTGTTTCTACAGGTGCACCTGCGGCGTGAGGGGCTTGCCAGTGCGTCCATTCGGGTGATGTGGGGGGAGCACCCCTAGAGATGCCGTCCGACGTGGGTGCTTACTGATTGCGAACCGGCGGGTCGCCCATCCCATCTCCGGGAGCTCGGTTGCGACCCGTTCCGTTCGTTATTCCCGGCAGGTGAACTGCTGGATGATCAGGGCGAGTTCCAGTTCCCACAGCAGCTTCTGGACAGAGCGGGATGCCACTCCCGTCGGTCGCCCTTGCAATCAGGCGCGTTCATCACCCTCCAGGGAGTTCATCATGGACCGTTCCCGCCTTGCCGCCGCTACTGTCACGGCTGCCATAGCGTTGGCCGCCGCGGTGGGCATCGCCCCCCTTGCCGCTGCGGCTCCCGCCGCCGCGGCCGCCTCGGCCTGTGTCAACGACCTCGAGGCCGCCCAGGCGACCAACGACGCGGCGATCGCTGCCGACCAGGTCAACGACACGGCGACCGCCCGCACCTACAACCTGGCCACCGCCACCTCGCTCGTCGCGGCCATGGGTGACTGCGCCGGGCAGCCGCCCGTGGTGGGAGCCAACGTCCTCACCGCCTCCTCGAGCAACGCGGTCGCCCTCGTGTACAACCTGCTGGGCGCCTCGGGAGCGGCTCTGGCCTCTGAGCAGGCGACCGCGTCCGCGCTCACCCAGGCGCTGGCTGTCGCGACCTGACGGATCGCAGGCCGGTACCACTGGCCAGGGCCACCTGCCTCTCCACGCCGGCGGCGGCGGGACTCCGCCTCGCCGGACCACAAGGCGGCCCTTCCAGCCGGCCACCCGCCGCGGGGGTGGCCGGCGCGGGCGACGCGGAGAGCGCGCCCCTCATACCAGGGGTGCGAGAGGCGTAGGCAACCGCGGTCGGTCCGCGGACAAAGCGCGGGGAATTCGGTTCCGGGGTCGACGCTTGGCTCCTTTCCTCACACGAGAAGAGGTCACTATGCTGGTGTCCCATTTCTACAGGTCCTTGTCCAGGACCTGTTTCATGGTCTCCCGGTGCCTGATTCCCGGACGCGCCTTCTTCCGTCCGTGATGAAGGAGTAGAAGCCGCCACGTGCGGCGGAATGTGCGGCCACGAAGCTCAGAGCCGACAACAGTAGAGGCCGGGTAGGAGTGGCGTTACCCCGGGTCGCCACCTCGACACAGGAGCCGGATATGCCTGAAATGATAAGCGTGATGCTTACCGGAGGGCCGGACTGGGCTCCCGACGTCTGGGAAGTTCAGTCAGTGGAAGACGAGCCGAAGGTCAAAATCCTGTGCGGGAATGCCTACGAGCATTTCGAGTTCTCAGGATTCTGCGCCGGACGTGAAGGTGAGCAGCGGCCGGTGTACCGCTGGTGCTGCCGCACCTACGTGGCCGAATAGGCCGGCTGGTCGGCGAGGAAGACCAACGGGCCGAGCTCCGGCACGATGACCCATCGTAGCCGCCCTTGACTGATCCTGAAGGGGAATCCCGATGAAGAATCCATTGTCACCTGCGGGTGACTCATGACCAGGCGGAACAGGCGACGCGGGCGGGACGCCGTAGTCACCGGAATCGGACTTTGCCTTCCAGGCGCCCAGTCCCCGGTCTTCACCGCCGACGAACTCTGGGAGGTGGCCAGCACCGGAACGTCGCGCCTTGTCAAAAAGGGCGTCTACTACGGCAGTGTGAACCTGTCGAAAGAAACGTTCGAGGAACGAGTGGTCGGCGTTCCCGACTTCTTCTCCCGCCATTACACGAATGCCCATCGCTTCGGGCTGGTGTCGCTAGCACAGGCGTGTGCGGACGCGGGGCTTGATGTGCACCGTGATCTCGAAACGGCCGCCGTCCTGGTCGGCCGCGGGGGCGTGGATGCAAATATCGACAGCTACCTCGCCGTCCTACGGGCCGACCCCGCGACCCTCCCCGTTGCCGAGGCGATGGAGATGTTCGTCGCGGCGGAGCAGTCGGTCACCCCCTCGGACGTGGCTCTGGTCCAGGGCGCGCTCACGCGGTCCAAGGGCGCCAACTTTACTGTGTCGTGTGGCTGCGCGTCCTCCGCCCTTCAGATCGGCAATGCCCAACGCATGATCGCCTCGGGTGAGACCGAGATCGCCGTGGTGACCGGGGTGGACGTCTTCAGCGTTCCCCTCATCCACAACATCCAGCGTCTGCTGAGCGGAGCCCAGCAGACGTACGACGCCATGCGGTCCCAGGACATGCCCACCCTCCTGCCGTCGTTCGAATCCCTGATGCGTCCTTACGACCGGCGCGCCGACTGCATCAACCATGGCGAAGGGTCCGCCACCATCGTCCTTGAGAGCCGAGAGCACGCCTTCGCACGGGACGCTCGCCTCTACGGCCAAGTCCTCGCTCAGGCAACCACCCGGGACGGGCTGGCCAATCCGCTGGCCTGCGACGACACCGGAAAGGCGCTGGTGTCCGCGGTGCGGCGGTGCCTCGGCGACACCTGGGAGATCGACCAGGTGCCCTATGTCCACGGCGGCAGCGACGGCAACGTGGTGGTCACGACGTTCGAGGCCAACGCCATCAGGGAACTGTACGGTCCCGCGTCACGTGATCTGCTCATGTCCTCCCAGGAAGGCTGCTTCGGCCACAACGGTGCACCCGCGGGCTGCCTCGGGGTGGCCCTCACCCTGCTGATGATGAACCACGGCCAGGTATGTCCCACCGCCAACTGCGAGGAACCTGCGGACAACCTCACGTTCGACCCGGTGCCGGGGACGGCTGCTCGTTCCCTCGACTTCGACTATGCCCTGAGCTTCAACTACCAGGTCGGCGGAGTGAAGAGCGCCATCCTGTTGGGCAGTCCCGAGGTCTGAGGGCTCCCCGGCCAGACCCACTGAGCTCTCGCGGGCCGTCACCGATCCGAAGCCGGCGGCGGCACCGGGAGCACGAAGTCCTCTCAGTTCCCCGTGATTCGGCGCGGACGCGGCCCCGAGGGACGTCTCCGCCTGCGGGCCCGCCCTTCCCCCGCGCCCAGCCGTGTGGCACCTCCATCTCCTCGAACTCCCCAAGCTCCTCGAACCACATGCATCCGCTTTTCTCACAAGGAGACTCCCGTGGTGGCCATGGACAAGCAACCCTCTCGCCCCGCACACGGGCCCATCGCCGTCATCGGCATGGGCTGTCGGCTTCCCGGAGACGTTGACTCACCGGCCGCCTTGTGGAATCTGCTGATGGAGGGCCGTGAGGCGGTGGGCCCCCCTCCGCCCGGCCGCGATGCGCCCGCACCGGCAGCCAGCATGTCAGCCGACGCTCAGGCCCTGCACCGGCGGGGCGGGTACCTGGCCGACGTTTCGCGGTTCGACGCGGACTTCTTCGGCGTCTCCGGGAGAGAAGCCGACGTCCTCGACCCCCAACACCGGCTCCTGCTGGAGGTTGTGTGGGAGGCCCTGGAACACGCCGGTCTGCCTCCCGACCGGCTCGTCGGCTCCCGCACGGGTGTTTACACCGGTCTGAGCTACAACGACTACATGGACCAGCTCGTCGGTTCGCCCCAGGAACTGGAAGGTTCCATCCTGACGAACGGTCACTGTGTGGCCGCAGGGCGCATCTCCTACCTCCTGGGCCTGCATGGCCCCAGCATCGCCCTGGACACCGCCTGCTCGTCCTCACTGGTCGCCTTCCACCTCGCCTGCCAAGCACTGCTCCGCGAGGAGTGCGATCTGGCGCTGGCTGCCGGCGTCAACCTCATGCTCACCCCACGCACCACCCAGTCCTTCGCCAGGATGGGCATGCTGTCCCCGACCGGACGCTGCCACACCTTCGACGCCGCCGCCGACGGATTCGTCCGCGGCGAGGGCTGCGGTGCCGTCGTCCTCAAACGCCTGGCCGACGCCCGCAAGGACGGCGACCGTATTCTCGCCGTCGTCCGCGGGTCCGCCGTGAACCAAGACGGCCGCTCCGACGGCCTTGCCGCCCCCTCGCCCACTGCCCAGCAAGCCCTCTACCGCACCGCACTCGCCCAGGCCAGCGTCGACCCGGCGCAGATCTCAATGATCGAAGCCCACGGTACGGGCACCCCGGTGGGCGACCCGGTCGAGTTCACCAGCCTGGCAGCCGTGTACGGCAACGGACTCGCCCCGTGCGCCCTTGGCTCGGTCAAGACGAACCTCGGCCACCTGGAGCCCGCCGCCGGCATCACCGGACTGATCAAGACCGTCCTGTGCCTGCAGCAGGGGGTCATCCCGCCCAACCTGCACTTCACCGGCTGGCACCCGGCGATCACCGCGGACGCCACCCGCTTCTTCATCCCGGTCGAACCCACCCAGTGGCCCGGGCGGCAGCCGGTCAGGCTGGCTGCGGTCTCCTCATTCGGCTTCTCGGGCACCAACGCCCACGTGATCCTGCAGCAGCCACCGCGGCCCAGCCGCCGCGCCGCACTGCCTGCCCCGCGCCGACCGGAGAACGCGCCACCCGAGGTGATCCTGGTCGCGGCCGGATCCCACCGCGCCCTGCCAGCCGCAGCCGGTCGCCTGGCCGACTGGCTGGAAGGAGCCGGTGCACGTGTGTCGCTGCGGGACGTGGCCCACACCCTGGCCCTGCGCCGCAGCCCCGGACGTGGACGCCTCGCGATCGTGGCCCGTACCCGCGCCGAAACCCTGGAGGCACTCCGACTGTTCGTCGCGGGCCTGCCCCATCCGGCCCTCGTCTCGGGCACAGCCGATGTCACCGCTCCTCACCAGCCGGTATGGGTCTTCTCCGGACAGGGCTCCCAGTGGTCCGGAATGGGCCGCCAACTCCTCGCGTGCAACGCGCCATTCGCGAAGGCTCTGACTGAAGTCGACGCCCTCATCCGGCAGGAGGCAGGGTTCTCCGTCCTGGAGCTGATCCGCGCGGATGAACCCGTATCCGTAGGCCCGCGGATCCAGCCAGTGCTCTTCGCCATGCAAATCGCGCTAGCCGCAGCCTGGCAGGCGCATGGCGTGCAGCCCGCTGCCGTCATCGGGCACTCCATGGGAGAGGCAGCAGCAGCCGTCGTGGCCGGAGCGCTCACACTCAGCGACGGGGTCCGCGTCATCTGCCGCCGCTCGGCACTGCTGGAGCGGATCACCGGGTCGGGCGCGATGGCCAGCGTCGCCCTGGACCAGGCCACCGTGGAGGCCGACCTCGCTGACGCCGGGGCCGACGCCGTCTGCGTGGCGGTCCTGGCCGCGCCCCGCACCACGGTCGTCTCCGGCGACGCCGACCAGATCGCCCACCTGATCGCGAAATGGGGGAAGCGCGGGATCCTCGCCCTGCCGATCGCGGTCGACGTCGCCTCCCACAGCCCCCATGTCGACCCTCTCCTGCCCGATCTGCACGAAGCTCTCCTCGATCTGAGCCCCCGTGCGCCCCGCATCCCCTTCTACTCCACCGTGACCGAGGACCCGCGGCACAGCCCTCTCCTGGACGCTGCCTATTGGTGCAACAATCTGCGCCAGCCCGTCCGCTTCCATGCCGCCGTCGCCGCCGCCGCCCAGGACCGCCACCAGATCTACATCGAGATCTCGCCCCATCCCGTGATCACCCAGTCCCTCACGGAGAGCCTGGCCGAACTGACCCCGGAGGCGCTGATCCTGCCCTCACTGCGCCGCGGACAGGACGAAACCGCCACCATGCGGACCCAGCTCGCTGCCGTCCACTGCGATGGCGGCACCGTCGACTGGGCCCACCTGTACGGCGATGGCTGCTTGACAGACGCTCCCACCATCACCTTCGACCGCACCCGCCACTGGACCTCCGGCGAGCCACAGCTGACCGACGCGGGAGCCCTGCCCGGCCGGCACACAGAGATCCCCGGCGAGCCGACCCGCCACACCTGGAGCGCCAGCACCCCCACTCGCCATCTGCCCTGGCTCAACGACCACCGCGTCCACGGCACTGCCGTCCTGCCCGGCGCAGCATTCTGCGCCCTTCTGCACACCGCGGCCCGAACCACCCTCAACGGTGACGTCGCGGACATCGAGATCACCGACATCGCCTTCCACGACCTGCTACGCCTCACCGACGACACGGAAATCAGCACTACGCTCACCCTTGCCGCCTCCCAGCAGGCCACCGGCGAAATCCACTCCCGCGAGCCCGGCGGGTCCTGGCAGCTGCACGCCGCGGCAATCGCCCACGGGGTGCCCACACCCCAGCCTCCCCGTGCGGCCTCAATCCCGGCGCTCGACCGGAAGCACCCCGTCACACTGGATCCGGCCGCCCTCTACGCCGGGTTGCGTGCCTGCGGCCTCGAACACGGACCGGCCTTCACCGGCATCACCAGGCTTCACACGAACAACCAGAGGAACAGCTTCTGGGCTCGCATCGAACTTCCACCCACCGCCCGTACTCCCGAGCACGCCCTGAGCTTCCATCCCGTCCTGCTCGACCTGTGTCTCCAACTGCTGGTCGCCGGAGTCGGCAACGACAGCGCACCCGCGCCCATCCTGCCCGTACAGATCGGCGCTCTGCGGATCCTGGGCGACCTCTCACAGGCTGTCCACGCGCACGCCTGGGTCACAGAGAACACCGCGACGACCCTGGCCGGACACGTACGTGTCCTGGACACCGGCGGCCGACCGGTCCTAGCCATCGACGGCGCGCGCTTCGCCCGCCGCGCACCTGCACACGACACGGCCGTCGACCAGTGGTTCATGGAACTCGGGTGGCACCACGCGCCCCGCTCCCACGCCCGGCAGACACCGCCCGGGAACTGGCTCATCGTGGGTGAGGGCGACGGCGAGGCCGAACGCCTGGCGGCACTCCTGCGGGACGCCGGTGCCCACGCGGAGGTTCGAGAGACACCCCTGAGCAGGGAGGGGCTCGCCGCACTGGCCGACGTCTTCCGCAACCACCTGGCCGCCGGAACGGGACCCTGGCGCGCCGTCGTCGTGTTGTGCGGCACACCCTCCGCCGACGACAGCGACCCCACTCACGGCGCACAGCAACGTGCCAGGCGACTGCTCGCCTTCGCCCAGGCCGCCGAAGACCACGACGGCACGTGGCGCCTGTACACCGCCACCCGGCACGCCCGTGCGGTCACCGCGGACGAAGCCGGCCACCCCGCCCACAGCACCGTACGCGGCGTCGCACGCGTCCTTGCGATCGAGCACCCGCGCCTACGGCCCACCCTTGTCGACACCGATCCCGGAGCGCACGGGCTGCGCGCGCTGGCCGATGAACTCCTCGCCGACGCCCCCGAAGACGAAGTCGCACTGCGGGACGGCACCCGATACGTGGCACGCATCGACCGGGCCCCCGTCACCCACGCCGAACGCACCGCCAATACCACCCGGGTCGTCCGATACGGCGAGGACGGGTTCCGCCTACGCGTCGGACGTCTCGGCGATCTCGACAGCCTCGAACTGGTGGCAACAGGCCGTCGCCACCCCGGCGAGGGAGAGGTCGAGGTACGCGTCCAGGCCTCCGGGCTCAACTTCCGCGACGTCCTTACAACCCTCGGCATGCTCGGCTCAGAGCCTGCCACCCCATACCGCATCGGTTTCGAGTGCGCGGGGGAAGTTACCGCCGTGGGAGCAGGCGTGGACCACGTCCGCGCCGGAGACACCGTCCTTGCCGTCCAGCTCCAAGGCGGCACCTTCGGCTCCTTCATCACCGTTCCCGCCACCGCCGTCATCCCCGTCCCGCCCGCCCTCACCCCCGAGACGGCAGCAGGACTGCCCACGGCATTCCTCACCGCCTGGTATGCACTCCACCACGTCGCACGGCTGGCCCCCGGTGAACGCGTCCTCGTGCACTCGGCCAGCGGCGGCACCGGCCTGGCCGCCATCGCCGTCGCCCGCCTGCTGGGCGCGGACGTCCTGGCCACAGCCGGCACCGAAGAGAAACGACGCTACTTGCGCGGCACCGGAATCCGCTGCGTCATGGACTCCCGCACCCTGGACTTCACCGATCAGACCCGCCAGGCGACCGGCGGCGAGGGAGTCGACGTCGTCCTGAACTCCCTCGCCGGCCCCGCCGTCCGCGCCGGGCTCGAAGCACTGCGCCCGTTCGGCCGCTTCGTCGAACTCGGCGTACGCGACATCATGGCCGACGCCGCCCTCAAACTCGCCCCGCTGCGCCACAACATCACCTTTGCCACGGTCGACCTCATCGGGCTCCAGCAGCAGCGACCGAAGCTGTTCGGCACGCTTCTGCAGGAGGTCGCGGACCACATCACCGCAGGGCGCCTCAAACCGCTGCTGTGCACCCCCTATCCGCTGGATCGGGCCGCGGATGCCTTCCACACGATGGCCGGCGCCCGGCACATCGGCAAAATGGTGCTGACCGTCCCCGATCGGGGAGAGACCACCGCCATCCTGCCGGACGGGCCTCCCGTCGTACGCCCCGACAGCGCATACATCGTCACCGGCGGCCTCGGCGGTCTTGGGCTGGCCACGGCACGCTGGCTCGCGGAGCAGGGAGCGGGCCGGATCGTCCTCAACGGCCGCCGGCCACCTTCGCTGGAAACCGCGCGCGTCGTCATGGACCTGCCCGGTACCATGATCGTACTCGGCGACATCTCTCGGCCCGACACCGCCGAACGACTCGTGAAGGCCGCCACCGAAGGCGGTATGCCGCTGCGTGGGGTTGTGCACTGCGCCATGGTCCTCAGCGACGCCGCCCTGAGCACCATCAGCGACTACCAGCTCAAGCGGGTGTGGGCCCCCAAGGTCACCGGGGCCTGGAACCTCCACCAGGCCACAGCCGCACAATCCCTGGACTTCTTCGTCTTGTACTCATCCATGAGCTCCCTGCTCGGCAACGCCGGACAGGGAACGTACGCAGCCGCCAACGCCTGGCTCGACGCCTTCGCCACCTGGCGCACCCGGGGCGGCCTGCCCACGCTGGCAGTCAACTGGGGTCCTTGGGGCGAGACGGGGCAGGCCACCGATTTCGCCGATCGCGGCTACGAGACCATTCCCACCCGCGAGGGGATCAAGGCCCTGCACACCCTGCTCGCCCATCAACGGGTCCAGACCGCCGTAATCCCGGGCCCGCCGCAGACTTGGATCCCCCGGACGAGCTCCGCCTCCAGCCTCTTCGCCCTCCTCGCACCGGACGACCTCCCGGCTCTGGATGAGCCCGAGTCCGGCGGCCCTGGCATCCGCTCCCGCCTCGAAGCCCTGCCCGCCGGCATCGCACGCCAGACCGCCTTGGAGACCTACCTCGGCGACCACATCCGGGCCATCCTGCGCACCGGCAGCGCCACGCTGGACCCGCAGACTCCTCTCAAGGCCCTCGGCTTCGATTCGTTGCTGGCCACCGAACTTCGCGTCCGCCTCGAAACCGAACTCCCCGTCCGCCTCGCCGGGAACTTCATCTGGCAGCATCCCACCGTGGCCTCCCTCGCCACCGCCCTCGCCGCCCTTATGGGTCTGGCACCAGAGGCGAACCTCACCCGTTCCGACGCCTGACACGGCGCCGGCTCGGGCGACGTCGTCTCGACACGACCGTGAGCGGAGGGCCAACGACCTTCCCGGACCGACACAACCGCCTTTTAGCATCGTCACCACGGTCAAAGGCGACCCCGATGCGTTCCGACGGAACGCCCCTCCATTGGGTGAGGTTGGCGTCAGATCCTTGCGGCATATGCCGCAATGCTGAGTCAATGGAGTATCCAACCGGTGGGCAGCCCATCCCTCTCGGGGGGCGTGGCACTGATATAGCCTGCGGCTCTCTGCTGGTCAGGGAACCCTTGGCGTACCAGGGTTGCGATGGGCCTCCTCGAGGGGTGTTGGATCGCCGGTCGGTGCCGCTCATGTGGCACCGACTGGTCGGTCTCTGCCACCGTCCCGCGCTACGGCCGGGTCTCATCGGCGAACTCGACGCGTTGATGACACGCCGCTTCCGTCGAGCCGCCGCAATCACGACCTCTGCGCGCATCGCCTTGGCCGGCTGTGCAATCGGTATAAACCGAAGGTCGAATCCCGAAAAGGCACAAGCGTCGGTCCGGAACGCGCGGACGCCGATGCGAGATTGCACCGACGGTATGCGCATGCGGCTTGCTGCCCGGCGTGCGCTCCTCCATACAGGTGATGAGTGGAGTTGGCGTCTTATCAACGATTCACTCGTATGGGTCGCTGGATGCAGTGAACCGGTGGGCCGCCCATCCCATATCCGGGGGATCGTCGTAGTGGCGGTGCCTGCCTGTTCTTCATTCGGGCGTGCGCAGGAGCACTCCGCGAACCCGCAGCCTGGTCGAACCGCTCGCTCTCCCATCAAGCGGCTCCCATCAATGCCGGAGGCGCCCCTGCGGGTCAGCCGCGGGTGGAGACGGTCCCATGCCTGTGCTGTCGCTTTCCCGTAGCGGCGGGTGTTGGTGACCGTCACCGCCTGCTCGGCGCCCCAGGTTTCGGAGGCGCCGAAGACGAACTCGCCGCCGTGCTTGGGCGGGTGCCCGCCCTTGCGGTCGTAGACGCGAGGCGGGGTCGGCCGACGCATGACCCGGTCCGAACGTGTCCGGCCCAGGATCTCGACGGGCAGATCGGCCAGGAAGTGGGCGATGCGGGGCGCGTCGTATCCGGCGTCCAGCACGATCAGGATGTCGTGGTCCCCCGGGGCCCACTGGCCGGCATCGACCAGGCGCTCGACGACTTCGCGGACCTGGGCGATGGTGACTCGCAGCGCCGTCTGCGCCGGGGCCGAGGCGGACGGCGTCCAGGATCGCGGTCCAGGAGGTGTGGCCCGTCTCCAGCGCAGCGACGAACGAGTACGGCCAGCCGGGGATCATCCGGTGCTCGTTCTTCCCCCGCCCGTAGGTGTGGCAGAACGAGCGGTCCGGCGACGTCGCGGCGTCCGGCCGCAGCCACGGACTGACGTCGACAGCCAGCACCACACGGCCGTCCGCGGCCTTCGGCATCGGCAGCCCGGCCAGAGACCGCCGTAGCCGCGACACATCAAGACGGCCCCGGTTGAGAGCGCGCCGCAGAGCGGCGGAACTGGAACCGGCTCAACAAGGAACAGCAACGCCAGCTCGCCGAACACGGCGTGACCAAGGCCCCACGCACCCGCAAGGCGGCGGCGAAGACGGCTACAGCCACAGGGCCGCGCGCCGGCGGCGAGGCGTTCCAGAAAGGCCTCCAGGCCCTCCAGCAGTACATCCAGCGGGAGGGCTGAATGCCGGGGCGCGGCGCCATCGAGCAGCTCCCTGGCGGTCCTTACCGGGTGGGCATCTGGATCGGGAACCAGAAGGCCCGCCGCGACCGGCTCGACGCCGAGCAGCTCGCCGCGCTCGCCGAACTCGGCGTCGACTGGGCGCGGTAGGTGAGACAGGCGAAAACCTCATGGAGCCCGCGGACGATCTTTTGAGAAGATCCCCACTATGCCGAGTCCCACCGCAGAAGAACTTCTCGCCTCCATCAGTGGGCTGTCCCCCGAGCTGGCACAGCAGGCAGCCGACCGCATCGATGAATGCAGAGCCCTCCTCGCGGCAGGCACCGACATGGACGCCGTCCAGCAGCACCTGAAAGACCAGGGCGTCCCCCTCATGATCGCCGTGCTCATCACCACCAGACTGATCGGCGACCACCCCAGCAAACTGAAAGCTGCACGAGAAATCGTCGAATCCAGCCCAGCACACACACCCGACAGTGCACTGAGCAGGCCACGACACTGACCGACACCTGCATGCTGGACTCCTGCAGCGGACCATCCCCGCAGGCGCGGGATCGACCTCCTGAAGTGCTTCTTCCTCCGGGAGGACCTCGGGCATCCCCGCGGGCCGAGGTCGACCTGCTGGGCGCCGCCGGGCTCGGCACGGCCGACGGACCATCCCCGCAGGCGCGGGGTCGACTACAGGTTCGGGTATGCCGGAGACTCAGACTCCACCCGGACCATCCCCGCGGGCGCGGGGTCGACTCGTTGATCGACGGGGCGAAGCGCGACATCGTCGGACCATCCCCCGAGCGCGGGGTCGACGTGCCGGTGCTGGTCGAGGCCCCTTCATGTACGGACCATCCCCCGGGCGGGGTCGACCGAGACCGAGTCGTACATCCGGTTCCAGGATTCGGACCATTCCCGCGGGCGCGGGGTCAAACGTCGGACCATCCCGCGGGCGCGCAGGTCGACGACAGGACGGTCCAGACCAGGTCAGCGCCGGTCTCTACGCCCGGCCAACCCACTCTCACATGGGCCAGGGCGCGTTGCTGGTATGGACGCACGGTCAGGCCCAGAACGTGTCGGTGACGGTGGTTTGAGGGTCGGCATGGCGGCGGACGAAGGTGAAGATGAGCCAGCCGCGGCCACCGGCGAGGTCGGCGATGTGCGGACCACCCGGACTGGTCGAGGCCAGCGGGCGGACGGTGATCCAGTGCGGCAGTGACACGTCGGCGTCGATGCCCCGGTAATAGGGATCCAGGGCGGTGATCAGCTCGGCGCGGGCTGACAGGACCAGCTGCTTGCCGTCTTGCGGCATGTTTTCGAATTCCTGGAGCGCCTCTGCCGTCCAGTCCATTTTCCAGGGCGGGAGTGGGAGCTCATCGGTCACCGGCCGGGCTCCACCCCGGCCGCTTGGCGGCGTAGTCGGCTGTACTCGGCCAGGAGCCGGGCGGACTCTCCCGGGTCCTCGGACTTCGCGGCGCGGGCTTCGAGGTCTCGCAGGTGGGCTTCCAGTCCTGGGTCGCGGGCGATGGCGTACTGGGTCCACCACAGGCGCATGAAGGCCGGTACCGGGGTGAGGTTGAAGGCGTCGCCGATCGCGCGGCGCCAGTGGGCCTCGAAGTCCGGCAACAGGTGCGGGGCGTGTTCCTGGATGGCCAGGCGCAGGGCCTGCGGGGTGCGTTCGGGCATCGGCGGCACCTGGCGGGGCTTCTCGCCGCCGGGGCCGTCGAAGTGAATGGGCTGCGCTGTCATGGCGAAGGGACTCCTGGTCTGCCTGCGGTCCGGCCCTTTCAGGCGGCGTTCTGGCCGGCGCCGGGGGCCGACGGATGCTGTGCCATGTACTGCTCGAACCACTCGGCCGGCACCAGGTAGGCCAAGGTCTTGCCCTTGCGGGTGATCGCGGCAGGCTCCCCCGCGATCCGGGTGCGGTCGAGAATCTCACCCATCTGCTTGCGAAGGTCGATCGTCGTGTACGTCTTCGGCTCCATCCCCCCAACCTACCCCAACTATCATAGTTGCGATAGTTCGCCTCCACGCACACCAACCCCTGCCGGACACATCGCCAACGGCACCCTCGAACCATCCCCACAGACGCGAGGGCGACGCAACCGCTCTCGTCCAAGTCCGCACCCGCGGACCATCCCCGCCGACACGGGGTCGACGTCCCGCTGGAGCTCGGGACTGATCTTCTCCTCGGACCATCCCCGCGGGCACGGGGTCGACGCGAAGAAGACCGGGGAGACGGTCGCCTGTTCGCCCTCGACGAGGGCGGCCGGGTCCTGGGGTGGGCCGCCGTCGCGCCGGTGATGTCCAGGAAATCGGAGGCGCCACTACCCGCGCGTCTCATACCCTCGGCCCGCACCGACCCGTCGAAATCACCAAGGACTTTGTGAATCACTCCGATCTCCTCGCCAAGGCCCCTTCGCTCGCGGCCGGCATGGCCGCCGCCGATCACAGCCCAGACATCCAGCTGTCCCAGACTCGTCACCGCGCCGCGCTCGTGGCGAGCTGGCACATCGCACCAGGCTCAACCGTCCTCGAGCTGGGCTGCGGCCAGGGCGACATGACCGCCGTCCTTGCAGAGGCGGTTGGGCCCCAAGGGCGCGTGGTGGCCGTTGACGTGGCCGCACCCTCCTACGGGGCGCCGGTCACGCTCGGAGAATCGGCAGCGCGGCTAGCGGCGGGCCCACTCGGGCCACGCATCGACTTCCGCTTCGGCACCGACGTCCTCGACCCATCAGTCGACTTCCCCGAAAGCACCTTCGACCATGTGGTGCTCGCACATTGCTCCTGGTACTTCACATCACTCGGACAACTGCGAGACACGCTGGCCCGAGTGCGGCCGTGGGCGCGGCGACTGTGGTTCACCGAGTGGGACTTGACGCCTGCCTCCGACGACCAGTTGGCGCACCTGCTCGCCGTGCTGATCCAGGGGCAGACCGAGGCCGCAGGATCGCATGGCCAGGGCAACGTCCGCACACCTTTCTCCCGTGAGGGCCTGCTGCGGCTCCTGCCTGAGGCCGGCTGGACGGCCGACGGCAGCAATCCGGTCAATACCGAAGAACTTCAGGACGGCGACTGGGAAATCGCTGCTTGCCTCGACCTGGTGGGAAGGGATGAGCGTCTGGCCGCGCTGCCCGAGCCGGTGCGACAGCTCGTCCTTAGCCAGGCCGACGTTCTCCGGGCCATCGCCAAGCCGCACGGCAACCGCGCGCTCGCCGCGTATTCAGTCACCGCGCGCTGACATACGACCCCAGCGGCTGGCCCGGTCAGAGTGCAGTGAGACCGACAAATGTTCGCCCACCTCCGCTTCCAGGCCGGGGATGTGGAAGGTGTCGGGCGAGCCCTCGGCCGGACCCAGGTGCCGTGATCAAGGTCCAGCAGAGCATGTACGGCCTCCGCGTCGCCATCGGCGAAATGGAGGAAGAGCAGGAGTAGGGGGCGGTGAGCCGCCGGCTGGCGCCGCTTTCCTCGGACAGCTGGGGATGGCCCGCTCGGAGCGTCGGCGCGCGCAGCGTCGGCCGGGGTGCACCAGCCGGACCATCCCCGCGGGCGCGGGGTCGACACTTCTGAGCTGTGGTTTTGTCGGCCCAGCTGGTTGTTCTCATTCAGTTGCTTCGGGGCGGAGAGGACCATCCAGAGCAAGTCGACAAGCTTTCATCCGGCACGGTGTCACCACGGCATCTTTCCGACCCCCGCGTACCGGAATCCCTTCCGGCGAATCCTGAAACCAACGGGGACGGAAGCGTGGTGCCCGGTCACCCCTCCTAAGCGGTCAGGAGCAGGAGCATGGCCTCGGAGCGGGTGGTCCCAAGCGCGGGGGCCACCGCCTCGGCCGGCATACCGTCGTCGCACAGCGCGCCAGCGGGCCTCCGGGCCGATCCGGGCGGCGATCCGCTCCAGCACATCCGCGGCACGCGGCGCGGCCAACGGTGGCGTCCGTCGGGCACACCGTTGGCGCGGTCAGGCCCGCCACTCCTCCCGGAGCATCCCGAACAGCACCTCGTCGTACCGCTCACCCGCCAGCAGAACGGCGGCCCGCCGCCGTCCCTCCTCACGGAAGCCGAGCCGGGTGAACGCCCGGACGGCCCGCTCGTTCCCGCTCCAGGTGTCGAGCTGGAGCCGGGTCAGCGGGAAGCTGCCGAAGAGGTGGCAGACCAGCAGCCGCATCGCCTCGGAGCCGTGCCCCCGGCCCCAGAACTCGCGCTCGCCGATGGTGATCCCGAGCGTCGCCACCCCTGCCCAGGGGTCCAGGTCGCGGTAGTCGACCGTGCCGATCACCCGGCGGTCCGGCAGGGACTCCACCGTGAACACCGCCGACTCCCGCGGCGAGAGCATCAGCATCCGTTCGAAGAACAGCCCCAGTGCCTCCCGCGTGATCGGGCCGAAGCACGGGTCCCCGGCGGAAGCCCAGCGGACCACCTTGGGGTCGTTGCGCCAGCGCAGGTGGTGCTCCGCGTCGTCGGCGCGCAGTGCGCGCAGCGCGACGAACTCTCCCTCGATCACGCCGTGATCCCCTCCCCGTGACGGCCGACGGCACACCGTACCCACTGGTGATCACTGGGGCCACGCATTTTTCGAGCCGGAGCGGTGTCGCGCTGCGGCGGCCGGCGCCGCCGCCTGCGGGCACGAGCCCGGCGGGGCCGCCGGCCTGCCACCGGAACGGCTCTTCCCGCAGCAGGACTGCTGCCTCGGAGGCGGCTTTCGCCTGCGCCGGGCACTCCTGTGCCAGGAGGCGGTGACCTCCACCGCCTCCACGAGCGCGAGGAGCGG
>NZ_JBSGZP010000008.1:0-34438 GCF_053611065.1 Streptomyces sp. NPDC054840 | reverse complement strand
GAGCTGGGCCAAGGCCTCGGTGGCGATCTTCTCGAAGACCGACTCGTCGGCGGCGAACTCGGAATCCCGGATCGGTGCGTGGATCACCAACTCGGTGAACCCCAGATCGCGGTGCCGGCCGGCGAAGTCGACGAACGCGTCCACCGACTGCAGCACGGTGTTGGCCTCCGGCGTGAAGCCGGTCAGGAGGATCTTCTCGACGGTCTCCACGTCCCGGCCGGTCTCGGAGAAGACCGCACCGAGCCGTTCGAGCTGCCCGCGCAGGGCCTCGCGCGACTGCTCGGGCGTGCCCTCCTCGAAGAGCTTCGGGTCGCCCGTGGTCACCCAGGCCTGGCCGTACCGGGCGGCGAGCCGCATGCCGCGCGGTCCGGTCGCGGCGACCGCGAACGGCAGCCGGGGCCGCTGCACACAACCGGGGATGTTGCGGGCCTCCTCGGCGGAGTAGAAGGTCCCCTCGTGGCTCACCGAGCCCTCGGTCAGCAACCGGTCCAGCAGCGGCACGAACTCGGCGAAACGGTCGGCGCGCTCACGCGGCGACCAGGCCTCCTGGCCCAGCGCGGTCGCGTCGAAGCCGTTGCCGCCCGCGCCGACGCCGAGGGTGATGCGGCCGCCGGAGATGTCGTCCAGGCTCATGAGGTCCTTGGCGAGCGTCACCGGGTGACGGAAGTTCGGCGAGGTGACCAGCGTGCCCAGGCGCATCCGGTCGGTGGCGGTGGCCGCCGCGGTCAGGGTGGGCACAGCGCCGAACCACGTGCCGTCACGGAACGTCCGCCAGGACAGATGGTCATAGGTGTACGCGGTGTGGAACCCGAGCTGCTCGGCCCGGAGCCACTGATCGCGTCCTCCCTCGTTCCATCGACGTACCGGAAGGATCACGGTGCTCAGACGCAGACTCATGCTCCGAGCGTACGGCGAGCCGATGTTTCACGTGAAACGGCGCCGTTTCACGTGAAACATCGCCTGAGGTGACAGCCTCCCTCCCATGGTCAGGACCTCCTCGGCCATGGGCGAAGATGGAGCCGTGACCTCGGCTCCCCAGTGCCCGGACGGGCCAACCCCCACGCCCCGGCTGATCGCCACCGATCTCGACGGCACCCTGCTGCGCGACGACAAGTCCGTCTCGCCGCGCACGGTCGCCGCGCTCGCCGCCGCCGAGGAGGCCGGGATCGAGGTCTTCTTCGTCACCGGCCGCCCGGCCCGCTGGATGGATGTGGTCAGCGACCATGTCCACGGCCACGGCCTGGCGATCTGCGCCAATGGCGCGGCGGTGGTCGACCTGCATGCCGGACGTGAGTTCGTGCAGGTCAGAGCCCTTCCCCGGGTGGCCGCGCTCGCCGTCGTCGATGCCCTGCGGGCTGCGGCCCCCGGCACTTCCTTCGCGGTCGAGCTGACCACCGGCATCAATTACGAGCCGGAGTACCCGCCGTTCTTCAAAGACCCGGGTGCCCGGGTGGCCACGGCCGAGAAGCTGCTGCACGAGGACACGGACGACAGCGCCGCGCCCGTGCTCAAGCTGTTGGCGCACCACGCCGAGCTGGCCCCGGACGAGTTCCTGGCGCTGGCGCGGTCCGCGGCCGGCTCATACGCGTCGATCACCCGGTCCAGCCCCACCGCGCTGCTGGAGGTCAGCGGGCCGGGCGTGTCCAAGGCGAGCACCCTGGCGCTGTGCTGCGCCGAGCGTGGCATTTCCCCCGCCGAGGTGGTCGCCTTCGGGGACATGCCGAACGACGTGGAGATGCTCAGCTGGGCGGGCACCTCGTACGCCATGGGCAACGCCCACCCCGATGTGATCGCTGCCGCGTCCGGCCGTACGGTCGCCAACAACGAGGACGGGGTCGCCCTCGTCATCGAGCGCATCCTGGCAGCGCGGACCGCACAGCAGGCGTAGACCGTCCCTTAGGCAGACGTTCTAGACGGCCGGTTCGAGGGGGGCCTCCCACACCACGGTGGTCCCGCCGCCGTTCTCGCCGATGCCCGGGCCGTACGAGCTCGCACCGCCCAGCGACTCGGCCCGGCGGCGCAGATTCCGAAGCCCGCTGCGGCGGCCCCCCTCGGGGATGCCCACCCCGTCGTCGGCGACCTCCAGCCGAACCCCCGGCCGGCCGTCGGCGAGCGTGATGGTGGAGTCGATGACCACGTCGATCCGGCTCGCCGCGGCATGGCGGAAGGCGTTGGACAGCGCCTCACGCAACGCGGCGATCAGGTTCTTGCCCACCAGCTCTCCGACGACCGTGTCGATCGGGCCGAGGAAACGGTGCGCGGGCTTGAAACCCAGGGGCACCGCGGCCATGTTGATCTCCCGCAACACCCGGGTACGCAACCCGGACGGGGCCTCCGCCGGCCCCTGTTGGAGGGCGAAGATCGCGGTGCGGATCTCCTGGATCGTCACATCCAGTTCGTCCACCGCCTTCCCCACGCCGTCGCGCACCTCGGGGACAGCAGTCCGGCGCTGGGCGCCCTCCAGCATCAGCCCGGTGGCGAAGAGCCGCTGGATGACCAGGTCGTGCAGATCGCGGGCGATCCGGTCACGGTCCTCGAACACCGCCAGCCGCTCGCGGTCGCGCTGCGCCTCGGCCATCATCAGGGCGAGCGCCGCCTGCGAGGCGAACTGGGTGGCCAGGGTCCGCTCGACCTCGGTGAACGCCCGCCCGCCGCGAGCCCGGGGGGTGACCAGCGCGCCCAGGACCCGCCCGCCGCTCTGCAGCGGCAGCAGCATGCACGGGCCGTACCGGCGGGTGAGCTCGCCGGCCATGCGGGGGTCGGACGCGGCGTCGTCCACGAAGATCGGCTCGCCCTCCAGCAGCCTGTCGACCACCGGGCTCTCGGCCGGGATCACCACACCCAGCGAGGTGGCCGGGTTCTCGGAGGAGACCGCGACGATCTCCATCCCGCCCTCTTCGGCCGGCAGCATCACGATCCCGGCGTCGGAGTCGGCCAGTCGGCGGGCCTGTTCGGCGACCACCGCGAGGGCGTCGTCCGCGTCCCCGCCGGACAGGAGGGCGGTGGTGACGGCCACCGATCCGTCGATCCAGCGCTCGCGCTGGGTGGCGGCCTCGTACAGCCGCGCGTTACCGATGGCGATGCCCGCCTCGGTGGCCAGCACCCGGACCATGTGGACGTCGTAGTCGCTGAACTCACCGCCGCCGTTCTTCTCGGTGAGGTAGAGATTGCCGAAGATCTCCCCCTGCACCCGGATCGGCACTCCGAGGAACGTCTTCATGGGCGGGTGGTGCGGCGGGAACCCCGCCGAGCGCGGATCCTTCGTCAGATCGGCGAGCCGCACCGTGTCGGAGTGCGAGATAAGGGCTCCGAGCAGGCCCCGTTTCCCGTCGGGGCGGTGTCCGATCTTCCGGGCCTGTGCGGAGCTGATCCCGTGGGTGACGAAGTCCGAGAGCCCGCGGCCCTCCGTGTCGACGACGCCGATCGCCGCGTAGTGGGCGTCCGCGAGCTCTGCCGCGGTCTCGCAGATGCGGTCCAGCGTGGAGTGGAGCTCGAGCCCGGTCCCGACCGACCTCATGGCCTCCAGCAGTTGCGGTACACGGGCCGTGAGATCGGTGGACAGGCCCTGCAGACTCCTGGTGGCCTGGGCGGCGGCCACCAGGGGGTCCGAAGGTTCCGAGCCTCCCGCAGTACCCGGCGGTCCCGGCAGTCCCGGCAGTCCCGGCAACGGATGCGGCGATGGCTTCGGCGTAGGATCCGGCGATTCCTGCGACTGCTGCGCTGACATGGTCCTGAGCGTAGTTAGTCCCTATTGGCGGGAAAAATTGGCCAAAGTTCCGTCCGTTGACTTTTCACGCTCCAGCAGCCGCCGCAGCGGTCCTTCGGCGGTGGCCAGCTCCGCGTACGGGCCCCGCTGCACCACCTCGCCGCGGTCCAGCACGAGCACCTCGTCCACCGCTTCCAGGCCGGCCAGCCGGTGCGTGATCAGCACGGTGGTCCGGCCCTCGGTCGCGGCCAGCAGATCCGCCGTCAGGGCGTCCGCCGTGACCAGGTCCACATGCTCGGCCGGCTCGTCCAGGACCAGCACGGGGAAGTCCGCGAGCAGCGCGCGGGCCAGGGCCAGTCGCTGGCGCTGGCCACCCGAGATCCGCTCACCGTGCTCGCCGACCAGCGTGTCCAGCCCGTCCGGAAGGCCGTCGGCCCAGTCCAGCAGCCGGGCCGCTGCCAGCGCCTGCCGCAGCTGCTCCTCGCTCGCCCCGGTCCGTGCCAGGCGCAGGTTCTCCCGTACCGAGCTGTCGAAGATGTGGGCGTCCTGGGCGCACAGGCCCACGAGGGCACGCACGTCGTCGCCGTCGAGCGTGCGCGCGTCGCTCCCGCCCAGGCTGTAGGCGCCTTCGGAAGGGTCCAGGAACCGGAGGAGGACCTGGGCCAGAGTGGTCTTGCCGGATCCCGAGGGGCCGACGACGGCGATGCGGCGGCCGGCCTCCAAGGTCAGGTCCAGGTTCCGCAGGGCGGCACGCTCCTGGCCGGGGTGGCGGGCGGTGAGCCCCGTCAACCGCAGCGGGAACGGCGAAGCGGGGGCCTTGGCGGGCTGCTCCGGCTCGGCGACCGGGACCTGCGCGTCGATGACCTCGTAGACCCGCTCGGCGCTACGGCGCACCCGCTGGCGGTACTGGACGGCGAGCGGAAGGCCGTTCACCGCCTCGAAGGCTGCCAGCGGCGTCAGGACGGCGACGGCCATGGCCACCCCGGACAGCCGACCGTCGTGGACGGCATTCGCGGCCACGGAGGCGGCGGCCACGACGGTGAGCCCGCACATCAGGGCCGACAGGCCGCCACCCAGTCCGGCCGCGGTCGAGCCCCGCGCGGCGATGCGCGTCAGCAGGCCGTCGCTCTCGCGTGTCAGGCCCTTGCGCTCCTCCAGCGCACCGGCCACGGTCAGCTCCGCGGTCCCGGTGAGCAGATCGGCCACCCTGGTGGCGAGTTCGCCCCGGGCGGGCGCGAGCCGTCGCTCCGCACGGCGGGCGCAGGCTCCGCTGACCAGCGGTACCGCGACACCGGCGGCGAGCAGCCCGACAGCGAGTACGGCTCCGGCCTCGGGCAGCAGCCAGGCTGTGAAGGCGACCGAGCCCGTTCCGACGAGGACGGCCGTGCCGACGGGCAGCAGCCAGCGCAGCCAGTAGTCCTGCAGTGCGTCGGCGTCGGCCACCAGCCGGGCCAGCAGGTCCCCGCGCCGGTGCTCGCGCAGTCCGGCGGGCGCGATGCGCTCCAGTCGGCGGTACACGGAGACCCGCAGGTCGGCGAGCATCCGGAGCACGGCGTCGTGCGAGACGAGCCGCTCGGCGTACCGGAAGACGGCGCGGCCCATTCCGAAAGCCCGGGTGGCGGTGACGGCCACCATCAGGTAGAGCACGGGCGGCTGTTCCGAGGCCCGCGAGATCAGCCAGCCCGACACGGCCATCAGGCCGACGCTGCACCCGACGGCCAGTGCCCCGAGGAACAGCCCGAGCCTGAACCGTCCCTGCCACGCCCTGGCGACCGCCCGCACCCGGCGCAGCGGATCACCCGCCACACGTGATCCCGCCGCATCCGAACCCGCCGCACCCGAGCCCGCCGAGCCCGAGCCCGCCGAGCCCGATCCGGTCGCGCCCGACCCGGTCGCGCCATCGGCAGGTACTCCCGCCCGCTCGCGCGCCGCACCGAGGATCCACTCCCCGGTATCCGGGCCGTGCTCACCACCGTCACCGGGCCCACCGGAGGACGGGAGTTCGGGGCCGACCGGCGAAGCAGCGCGGCGGGGGAGTGCCTCATCGGTGAGAAGCCCCTCGGGTCCGTCGCACGCCGCCATCGCCACCACCCGGTCCGCGACGGCGAGCAGCGCCGGCCGGTGGACGACCAGCAGCACGGTCCGCCCCGCGGAGAGCCGCCGGACCGTGTCCACGATCCCCGCCTCGGTCGCGCCGTCCAGCGCCGCCGTCGGCTCGTCCAGCAGCAGCACGGGCCGGTCCGCCAGGAACGCGCGCGCCAGGGCCAGCCGCTGCCGCTGTCCGGCGGACAGTCCCACGCCGCCCTCACCCAGCGGGGTCTCCACCCCGCGCGGCAGCGCGGTCACGAACTCCCAGGCCCCGGCGTCTCTCAACGCCTCGGCCACATCGGCGTCGGAGGCCCCCGCGCGGGCCAGCCGTACGTTCTCGGCGATCGTTCCGGCGAACAGGTGCGGCCGCTGCGGCACCCAGGCGATCTGCTGCCGCCACTGCGCCGGCGACAACTCGGCCAGGTCCACGCCCGCGACCCGAATACGCCCGGCGGTCGGCGTCACGAATCCCAGCAGCACCTGGAGCAGTGTGGACTTCCCCGCCCCACTGGGGCCGGTCAGGGCCACGCACTCCCCCGGTCCGACCGTCAGCGAGACCGGCCCGGGCGAGTCCTCTGAGCGGCCCTCGTAGCGGACGCTGATGCCCTCGATCTCGATCCGCAGGGGCGCGCCGGTCGGCAGCTCGGCCGTACCGGTCGTACCGGGGGTGCGGGTCTCCAGAACCTCGAAGATCTCCTCGGCGGCCGCCAGTCCTTCAGCGGCCGCGTGGTACTGGGCCCCCACCTGCCGCAGCGGCAGGTACGCCTCGGGCGCCAGGATCAGGATGACCAGCCCGGTGTAAAGGTCCAGTTCGCCGTGGACCAGGCGCATGCCGACGGTCACGGCCACCAGGGCCACCGACAGGGTCGCCAGCAGCTCCAGGGCGAAGGAGGAGAGGAAGGCGATGCGCAGCGTCCGCATCGTCGCGCGCCGGTAGTCATCGGTGATCTTGCGGATCGACTCGGCCTGGGCCTTCGCCCTGCCGAAGACCTTGAGCGTGGGAAGCCCGGCCACCACGTCGAGGAAGTGCCCCGAGAGCCGGGACAGCAGACGCCACTGGCGGTCCATCCGGGACTGGGTGGCCATGCCGATGAGGATCATGAACAGGGGGATCAGCGGCAGCGTCACGACGATGATGGCCGCCGACACCCAGTCCTCGGTGACGATACGGGCCAGCACGGCCACCGGCACGACCACCGCGAGCCCCAGCTGGGGCAGGTAGCGGGAGAAGTAGTCGTCGAGCGCGTCCACACCCCGGGTCGCCAGTGACACCAGCGATCCGGTCCGCTGCCCGGCCAGCCACCCGGGCCCGAGCTCGGCGGCCCGGTCCAGCAGCCTGCGCCGCAGCTCCGACTTGACCGCCGCGCCCGCCCGGTGCGCGGCCAGCTCCGTGAGCCAGGCGATCAGACCGCGCCCGAGCGCCACCGCCGCGAGCAGCAGCAGGGGCGTTCGGAGCGCCTGGCCGTCGAGCCCCTGCTGGAAGGCTCCGACCACGATCTCGGCGATCAGCATCGCCTGACCGACGACCAGCCCCGCGCCGGCAAGCCCCGTGGCCACCACCGCCCCGAGGAAGAGACGGGTGGAACGGGCGTACCGGAGCAGGCGCGGGTCGATCGGTTTCACGTGAAACATCCCCTCGGGGAGGTCGTCAGCCGGACGGGCGGGTCATGCGTCGCGGAGACCGGGTGCAGGGGCTCAGTTCCCGATCAGTCCACGGATCAGCACGGATCGGTACGGATCAGTGCACCGATCAGGACGAGTCGGCACGGATCAGTGCACATCGACGATGTGCTGCGTCCCGATCCGCTTGCGGAACACCCAGTACGTCCAGCCCTGGTAGAGCAGCACGAGCGGGGTGGCCACGGCCGCACACCAGGTCATGATCTTCAGCGTGTACGCGCTGGACGAGGAGTTGGTGACCGTGAGGTTCCCCGCCTCGTTCAGCGAGGACGGCATGACGTTCGGGAAGAGCGTCAGGAAGAGCATCGCGACCGCGGCCGCGATGGTGATCCCGGACAGTGCGAACGACCAGCCCTCGCGGCCGGCCAGGTTGAAGCCGAGGGCCCCGACCAGCGCCAGCACGGCGACGATCATCGCGATCAGGCTCTTGCCGTCGCCGCGCGAGACCTGGGTCCAGATGAGGAAGACCAGACTCAGCACGGCGGTCATGACGCCCAGCCGGGTCGCCAGCTTCCGCGAGCGGTCCCGGATGTCACCCACGGTCTTGAGCGAGGTGAAAACCGTGCCGTGGAAGGTGAACAGGGTGAGGGTGACCAGTCCGCCGAGGATCGAGTAGACGTTCAGCAGGTCGAGGAAGCCACCGACGTACTCCTTGTTCTCGTCGATCTTGACGCCGCGCACGATGTTGGCGAAGGCGACGCCCCACAGGAACGCGGGGATCAGCGAGGTCCAGAAGATCGCGTGTTCCCAGTTGGTCTGCCACCGGTCCTCGGGACGCTTGTGCCGGTACTCGAAGGCGACGCCGCGGATGATGAGGCATATCAGGATGAGCAGCAGGGGCAGGTAGAAGCCCGAGAACAGGGTGGCGTACCACTCGGGGAAGGCGGCGAAGGTGGCACCGCCCGCGGTGAGCAGCCAGACCTCGTTCCCGTCCCACACGGGTCCGATCGTGTTGATCAGGACCCTCTTCTCCGTGCGGTCACGGGCGAGCAGCTTGGTCAGTACGCCGACCCCGAAGTCGAAGCCCTCCAGGAAGAAGTAGCCGGTCCACAGGACGGCGATGAGTACGAACCAGACATCGTGGAGTTGCATGGTGTGCGCTCCTCGGCCTCAGTACGAGAAGGCCATCGGCCGGTCGGGGTTCTTGTCGTCCCCACCGATCTTGGTGGGTGGGTTGAGGTCTGCCTCGGTGAGTTCGGGCGGGCCGGCCTTGACGTACTTGACGAGGAGCTTGACCTCGATCACTGCCAGCACCGCGTACAGCAGGGTGAAGCCGATCATCGAGGTGAGCACCTCGCCCTGGGACACATTCGGCGAGACGGCGTCCCTGGTGCGCAGGACTCCGTAGACGACCCACGGCTGGCGGCCCATCTCGGTGAAGATCCAGCCCCAGGAGTTGGCGATGAGCGGGAAGCCCATCGTCCAGAGCGCGACGATCCAGTACAGGTCGGCGAACCTGGGGCTCAGCGGCTTCTTGCAGAGCACCAGGTGGGGAACCTCGTCCTCCCCGGTACGCAGACCCGGCGCCAGCAGGAACTTCTTGCGGGTCAGCCACAGGCCCAGCACGCCCACGCCGAGGGAGGCCATGCCGAAGCCGATCATCCAGCGGAAGCCCCAGTAGGCGACCGGGATGTTGGGCCGGTAGTCGCCAGGGCCGAACTTCTCCTGCTCCGCCTTGTTGACGTCGTTGATGCCCGGGACGAAGGAGGTGAAGTCGTCGTTGGCCAGGAAGGACAGGAGGCCCGGGACCTCTATCGCGACCTTGTTGTGGCCCTTCTCGACGTCGCCGTAGGCGAAGACCGAGAAGGGAGCCGGGGCCTCACCGTCCCAGAGCGCCTCGGCGGCGGCCATCTTCATGGGCTGCTGCTTGAACATCACCTTGCCGAGCAGGTCACCGCTGATCGCGGTGCCCATACCAGCGATGATCATGACGATCAGGCCGAGACGCAGCGAGCTCCGCATCACGGGGACGTGCTTCTTGCGCGCCAGGTGGAAGGCGGATATTCCGGCCATGAACGCGCCCCCGACCAGGAAGGCGGCCGTGATGGTGTGGAAGAACTGGGTGAGCGCGGTGTTCTGCGTCAGCACGAGCCAGAAGTCGGTGAGCTCCGCCCGGCCCCGCTCCTCGTTGATGCGGTACCCGACCGGGTGCTGCATCCAGGAATTGGCCGCCAGGATGAAATAGGCCGACAGGACGGTGCCCATGGACACCATCCATATGCACGCCAGGTGGATCTTCTTCGGCAGCTTGTCCCAGCCGAAGATCCACAGACCGATGAAGGTCGACTCGAAGAAGAAGGCGATCAGCGCCTCGAAGGCCAGGGGGGCCCCGAAGATGTCGCCGACGAATCGCGAGTAGTCGGACCAGTTCATGCCGAACTGGAACTCCTGGACGATGCCGGTGACGACACCCATCGCGATATTGATCAAGAAGAGCTTTCCCCAGAACTTCGTGGCTCTGAGGTACTTCTCCTTCTCGGTGCGCACCCACGCCGTCTGCAAGCCCGCCGTAAGGGCGGCGAGCGAGATCGTCAGGGGCACGAAGAGGAAGTGGTAGACGGTCGTAATGCCGAACTGCCATCGCGCCAATGTCTCCGGCGCCAAAGCTAGGTCCACGTCGTCTTCTCCTTGTCGTCGCCGTGGTCACAGCCGCAGTCTGCCTGGCGGGTTCCCTCCATACCGGGAGGAAGCAGGACGCGCTTGTGAAAGCGTTCACATTCACAAGCATTATGTCGTACCACTCTCGACCACCTTCGAGGGGGGTACCCCTCCGGACTCCTGAACGAGTTTTCGCCCTCGGCCATCCGCCAGGAAGGACCCCCGGCCCCCCGGACCCGCGTGCCCGCCCGGCGCCACCTCACCGACAGGGCCTGGCCAATCTATTCAACAGATTGTTGAATAGAGCTCATGCAGATACGAATCTCCTGGCCCGCGGGCCAGCTCACCGCAACCCTCGACGAGACCCCGACGAGCAAGGCGCTGGCCGAGGCCCTTCCACTTTCCGCCTCCGCCAACACCTGGGGCGAGGAGGTCTACTTCGACACCGGAGTGTCCGTCGCCCTGGAGGACGACGCCCAGCAGGTCGTCGCCCCCGGCACGGTCGCGTTCTGGACCGAGGGCGACGCGCTCGCGCTGCCCTACGGCCCCACGCCGATCTCGCGGGGAGGCGAGAGCCGCCTCGCGAGCCCGTGCAACGTGCTCGGCTCCTTCGACGGCGACCCCCGCCTGCTGTCCACCGTCCGCGACGGCGATCCCATCCGCGTGGAACTCGCCTGATCGCCTCAGCCACCCCGCCACGCCGGACGGTCCGGCCGGCAGCGCCTACAGCTCCTTGAAGAAGGCCTCGGCCGTGTGCAGGAAGAGGTCGTTCGCCTCGGTCTCACCGATCGTGACCCGCAGGCCCTCGCCCGCGAAGGGCCGGACCACCACACCGGCCTTCTCGCAGGCCTCCGCGAACGCGCCGGTCCGCTCCCCCAGCCGCATCCACACGAAGTTCGCCTGCGTGTCCGGCACGGTCCAGCCCTGGGCGACCAGCGTCTCGTGCACCCGCGTGCGCTCGCTCACCAGCGCCCCGACGCGGCCCATCAGCTCGTCCTCGGCGCGCAGCGAGGCCACCGCCGCGTCCTGCGCGAGCTGGCTGACACCGAAGGGAACGGCCGTCTTGCGCAGCGCCGCCGCCACCGGCTCGTGCGCCACCGCGAAGCCGACCCTCAGACCGGCCAGCCCGTACGCCTTGGAGAACGTACGCAGCACGGCGACGTTCGGGCGGTCCCGGTAGAGCTCGATGCCGTCCGGTACGTCCGTATCCCGCACGAACTCGCGGTACGCCTCGTCGAGGACCACCAGGACATCCGGGGGCACCTGGTCCAGGAAGCGCTCCAGCTCGGTACGGCGCACGGCCGTGCCGGTGGGGTTGTTCGGGTTGCAGACGAAGATCAGCCGGGTCCGGTCGGTGATCGCCGCGGCCATCGCGTCCAGGTCGTGCACGTCGCCGTCGGTCAGCGGAACCCGCACCGAGGTCGCGCCTGAGATCTGCGTGATGATCGGGTAAGCCTCGAAGGAGCGCCAGGCGTAGATCACCTCGTCGCCCGGGCCGGCGGTCGACTGGATCAGCGACTGGGCCACGCCGACCGAGCCGGTACCCGTGGCGATGTGCTCGACCGGCACGCCGAAGCGCTCGGCGAGCTCGTTCACGAGGCCGGTGCAGGCCATGTCGGGGTACCGGTTGAAGTTCCCGGCAGCGGCAACCGCGGTCTCCAGCACGCCCGACAGCGGCGGGTACGGGTTCTCGTTCGAGGACAGCTTGTACGCGACAGGCCCTCCCGCAGCAGCCGGCTTGCCGGGCTTGTATGTCGGAATGCCGTCCAGCTCGGCGCGCAGCTTCGGGCTCTTCTCGCTCACCGCAGGTCCTCCTCGACCGTCCCGTACGACGTCGCCGTCGACTCAATACTGCTCACCTTATGAGGATTCCGCCGTTCCGAGAATGGGGGCGCCAGGAATGCGGGGGAGCGCACGCATATATGCGTGCGCCGGTGGCCCGCGCCGTGGCGCGCATCCCTCGTGCAGGTGAGTTGGGGACGGCCCGAGATCACATCGTTTTGGCATGCCCGGACCCGACGACAAGCTCCACACTCACCCTCAGCAGTCAAACACCTTCATTTCCAAGGTCATTGGGGGTGGCGAACCATGCAGAAACGTGCCTGTCAACGCCTGCATATGCACCCGGACCACCCTCCCCACCGAGCCCTACTATCGGCTCGCCATGACAGCAGCAGGGAAGCATCAGGTGAGCCGGACCGAGACCACCCGGCGGGCCGCCGGCCGACAGAACCGGGCAGGCATCAGGGACGTGGCCGCTGCGGCGGGCGTCTCCATCACAACCGTCTCCGACGCGCTCAATGGCAAGGGACGGCTGCCCGACGCCACCCGCCGCCACGTTCGCGAAGTGGCCGACCGGCTGGGCTACCGCCCGTCGGCCGCCGCCCGCACCCTCCGTACCGGCAAGTCCGGCCTCATCGGCCTGACCGTGACGACGTACGGGGATGAACCTTTCACCTTCACCGAATTCGCCTACTTCGCCGAGATGGCCAGGGCCGCCACCTCCGCCGCGCTAGCCCGCGGCTACGCCCTGGTCATCCTCCCCGCCACCTCCCGCCATGACGTGTGGTCCAACGTCGCCCTCGACGGCACCGTCGTCATCGACCCCTCCGACCACGATCCCGTCGTCACCGAACTGGTCCGCCAAGGTCTGCCCGTGGTCTCCGACGGCCGCCCCGCAGGCTCCCTCCCCGTCACCGCCTGGGTCGACAACGACCACGAGGCCGCCGTACTCGGCCTGCTCGACCACCTCGCCGCCGCCGGCGCCCGCCGGATCGGACTGCTGACCGGGACCACCACCGACACCTACACCCGGCTCTCCACCACCGCCTACCTCAGCTGGTGCGAGCGCGTCGGCCAGGACCCCGTCTACGAGTCCTACCCCGCGCACGACCCGTGCGCGGGCGCCGTCGCCGCCGACCGGCTCCTGGCCCGGCCCGACCGGCCCGACGCGGTCTACGGGCTCTTCGACCCCAACGGCACCGATCTGCTCGCCGCCGCCCGCCGCTACGGCCTGCGCGTCCCCGAGGACCTGCTGCTCGTGTGCTGCAGCGAGTCCACCGTCTACGCGAACACCGAGCCGCCCATCACCACCCTGTCCCTCAAACCCCGCCGCATCGGCACCGCCGTCGTACAGCTCCTCATCGACGCGATCGAGGGAGTGGACACCGGACGCCCCGTCGAACAGGTCGTCCCGACCGAACTCATCGTCCGTACCTCCTCGCAGCGCAGGCAGCCCCGCACGACCGTCAGCCCGCCCCGTTCGCCGGCCCAGGACTGACCGACAGACCGTCCGGTCGGCCTGCCGAAGGGCAGACCCAGGACCGTCCGAGAGGCATCCGAACACCGACCGAGCACCGACCAAGGACCGGCCGAGCATTTCAGCAACACCTATATCGGTAGAAAACGGTAGGAACGATCGGCTCCGTAAAGGATTCACCACCCCTGGTGCGTCACAGAGCGCGAGCCGCATTCCTATGATGGGCGCACGACATCACGGACCCTCCTCCCTGGAGGTCAGGAGGGTCCGCAGGTGTACGGCAGCGCGACGGTGGTGGAGGGGTCGATGACTCAGGGGGCCGGTCAGGGACCCGCGATGCGGACGGACACGCTGCGGGACTTCCGGGTTCCCGTCACCGAACCCGCCCTGTACGCCGTATCCACGTCCACCGGGCTGCCCGCAGAGACTCCGGTCTACGGCGAGTACCCGGCGTACTACGAGGACGGCACACCGAACATGCCCCCGCAGCCGGGCTACCCGCCGCAGACGCCCGCGCAGCGGCCGGCCGTGCCTCAGCAGCCCGCACAGCAGCCGGCCGTGCCTCAGCAGCCCGCGCAGCAGCCTTCGTACCCCGACACGCCTCTCCGCCGGCACCCCGAGGTGGAACCGGCGCAGGCGACGACCCAGGGCCCCGACGAGGACGACCCGGAGGGCTACACGCCGACCTACCGGGACCTGCCCGTCATCGGCCGTGGCGCACTCGGCGGCCCCGGCGACACCGTCCAGGTCCAGTACGTGCCCCAGGAGCAGGCGGCGGGCCCCGGCCCGCTCTACGTCGTCGGTGACGTCCACGGCTACCTCGACGAGCTCGTGACCGAACTCCACGCCCAGGGTCTGATCGACGCGGAGCGCCGCTGGTCCGCCGGCAACGCCCGGCTCTGGTTCCTCGGCGACTTCACCGACCGCGGACCCGACGGCATCGGCGTCATCGACCTCGTCATGCGGCTGTCCGCCGAGGCCGCCGCCGCCGGCGGCTACTGCAAGGCCCTGATGGGCAATCACGAACTCCTGCTCATCGGCGCCAAGCGGTTCGGCGACACCCCGGTCGTCTCCGGCGCCGGCACCGCCACCTTCCAGGCCGCCTGGCTCCTCAACGGCGGCCAGCGGACCGACATGGAGCGCCTGCAGGACGTCCACCTGCAGTGGATGTCTCGCCTGGACGCGGCCGTCCTGGAGGAGGGCCACCTCCTGCTGCACTCCGACACCACGGCGTACCTCGACTACGGCGACTCCATCGAGGACGTCAACGACACCATCCACGAGCTCCTCAACCGTGGCGACGCCGACATCACCTGGGACCTCTTCCGCAAGTTCACCAAGCGGTTCGCCTTCCGCGACGAGGGCACCGGCCCGGCCGCCGTACGGGAACTCCTCGACACCTACGGCGGCAGCCGCGTCGTCCACGGGCACAGCCCCATCCCGTACCTGCTCGGCGAGGTGGGCACCGAGGACGGCGACGAGTCGCGCGGCCCCGAGGCCGTGGACGGCCCGCACGTGTACGCGGAAGGACTGGCCATCGCGATGGACGGCGGGGTGACGATGGCGGGCAAACTGCTTGTCGTACAACTCCCCCTGAGCGACTGAGAGCTTACGGAGAGGGGTATTTCCGGAAAGCCCCTGTCACGGCGTGGCGTGGGCGCTCTACCATCGCTCTATCCGTAGCAGGCTCTCCTCCGTTTGTGCCGGCGCCCGGGTCTACGCGGGCATACCGGCTTCTACGGAGCATCGGGGGATGCACATGACCAGCGCTCCGCACCTGCTGACCGAAGACCGGCCGGAGTTCGATCGGCTCGTCGACGAGGCGCTGCGCGCCGCGCGCGAGCGGCCCGCGCTCGCCACTCTCGGCGAACGGCTGAACGCCGAACAGCTGCGCACCATGGCCCAGGGGGCCAGCGCCCTGCTGGCGGCCGCGGCCGCCGCCGAGTACGGCCACTACGTGAAGGTCCGCGAGGAACGACGCGACGAGGCACTGGCCGCGCCCGGCACGACAGGGGACGAGGACGGCACCCAGGGCAGCGGCGGCGGCGCGGGCATCAGTGCCGTGGTCGCGGTCCTCGCGCCGGTCCTGGCGGGCACCGCCATGCTGATCTTCCTGCTCGTCGGCTACATACTGAAGGCGATCGAGCCCGAACCCGCCTTCGCCGACACGATGGTGACGGCAGGTTGGCTCTTCGGTGGGCTCACCGTGGCCGCCCTGGTCTTCGCCGTGATCGGGTTGCTGGTGACGGCCGTCCGCAACAGCGCGACCGAGGTGGCGGCGGACGAGACCGAGGCGATACCCGACGAGGTCGCGCGGGCCCGCGAGGCCTGGCGGCACGCGCTGCTGGAGCGCGGCATCATGCCGTTCCTGCGGGACGCGCTGGCCGACCCGAGCGCCGGCCCGGGCTTCCCCGCCCCCCGCACACCGGCGGCCGGCCGCATCCCCAACCTGGGATACAGCCGGCCCGACTTCACCAGCCCGGCATCCCCGTCGGAGAGCCCGCTGCCCGGCTACACACCTCCGGACTTCACGAGCCCGGACTTCGGCGGTCCGGAACGCCAGCCGGACCAGAACTGACCTCGCGCGCGCCTGCAGCCGCTCGGGCAGGTGGTGAGCCCCTCCGGGCGTATCGGGCATACCCGGGGTCCAGGTGGTCGCCTGATGGCGAGGGCCCGCGACTCCCCCCATAGGGTCGCGGGTCCTCCCCGTCAGCCGTTGCGGCCGACGACGGCGTGCGTCAGTCGGCCAGCGGCAGGTAGACACGGTTGCCCGAGGCCGCGAACTCGGCGGACTTCTCCGCCATGCCCGCCTGGATCTCCTCGGCCTTCAGGTCGCCACCGTGCTGGCGGCGGATGTCCTGCGAGATCTTCATCGAGCAGAACTTCGGACCGCACATGGAGCAGAAGTGCGCGGTCTTGGCCGGCTCCGCCGGGAGGGTCTCGTCGTGGAACTCGCGGGCCGTGTCCGGATCGAGGGCCAGGTTGAACTGGTCCTCCCAGCGGAACTCGAACCGCGCGTCCGAGAGGGCGTCGTCCCACTCCTGGGCACCCGGGTGTCCCTTGGCCAGGTCCGCGGCGTGCGCCGCGATCTTGTACGTGATGACGCCGGTCTTGACGTCGTCGCGGTTGGGCAGGCCCAGGTGCTCCTTGGGCGTGACGTAGCAGAGCATCGCGGTGCCCCACCAGGCGATCATCGCGGCGCCGATGCCCGAGGTGATGTGGTCGTACGCGGGCGCGACGTCCGTGGTCAGCGGGCCGAGCGTGTAGAACGGCGCCTCCTCGCAGATCTCCTGCTGGAGGTCGATGTTCTCCTTGATCTTGTGCATCGGGACGTGGCCCGGGCCCTCGATCATCGTCTGGACGTTGTGCCGCTTGGCGATCGTGTTCAGCTCGCCCAGCGTCTTCAGCTCGGCGAACTGGGCCTCGTCGTTGGCGTCCGCTATCGAGCCGGGGCGCAGGCCGTCACCGAGCGAGTAGGTGACGTCGTACGTCGCGAGGATGTCGCAGAGCTCCTCGAAGTTCGTGTAGAGGAAGTTCTCCTTGTGGTGCGCCAGGCACCACGCGGCCATGATCGAGCCACCGCGCGAGACGATGCCGGTCTTGCGGCGGGCGGTCAGCGGCACGTAGGGCAGCAGCACGCCGGCGTGGACCGTCATGTAGTCGACGCCCTGCTCGGCCTGCTCGATGACCGTGTCCTTGTAGATTTCCCAGGTCAGGTCCTCGGCACGGCCGTCGACCTTCTCCAGCGCCTGGTAGAGCGGAACGGTGCCGATCGGGACGGGGGAGTTGCGCAGCACCCACTCGCGGGTGGTGTGGATGTTGCGGCCGGTCGAGAGGTCCATGACCGTGTCGGCGCCCCACTTGGTCGCCCAGGTCATCTTGTCGACCTCCTCCTCGATGGAGGAGGTGACCGCGGAGTTGCCGATGTTGGCGTTGACCTTCACCAGGAACCGCTTACCGATGATCATGGGCTCGATCTCGGGGTGGTTCACGTTCGCCGGAAGCACCGCGCGACCTGCGGCGATCTCCTCGCGGACGACCTCGGGGGATACGTTCTCGCGGATCGCGACGTACTCCATCTCCGGGGTGATCTCGCCGCGGCGGGCGTACGCGAGCTGCGTGACGGCGGCGCCGCCGCGACCGCGGCGGGGCTGGCGGGGGCGGCCCGGGAAGACGGCGTCGAGGTTCTTGAGGCCGCCGCGCGGCGAGGTGTGCTTGATGCCGTCGTCCTCGGGGCGCGCGGGGCGGCCCGCGTACTCCTCGGTGTCCCCGCGGCTGATGATCCAGTTCTCGCGCAGCGGCGCGAGGCCGCGGCGGACGTCGGTCTCGATCTGCGGGTCGGTGTACGGACCGGACGTGTCGTACAGCGTCACGTCCTTGCCGTTGGTGAGGTGGACCTGGCGGACCGGCACCCGGAGGTCGGGGCGGGAGCCCGCCAGGTATCCCTTGTGCCAGCCGGGCTGGCGCTCGGTCCGGCCGTCGGCGTCCTGGCTGACGGCAGGCGTGCGTGCGTCCTGAATGGTCATGAGACCTGATCTCCCTACGCCGGCATTACCCGGTAACAGGTTCGGCGGTCGACGCAGCCTCTTCCCGTACGCATCTGTGATGCCCGTACGGTGATCAGCGTCCTCTCAGCCCGGTGCTCCGAGCTCCCGCGTTGTGCAAAGGTGCCCCCACGCTAGCGTCATCAATGGCGTGCTGAACAGTGGGCCCCCTCATCTCTTGCGATGATCTGCTGGTGACGCCCACGCCGCAGCCCCCCACCGAGCCCACAGAGACCCATGGCCACATCGGCCACGTGCATGCCGACCCCGGACCGTCCGCCAGACCGTCCGACGGTTCCGGCCGGCACTCCGATCAGCAGTCCGACCGTCACTCCGGCGGCCATTCCGGCGGCCATTCCGGAGGGCGCTCCGGCGGGGACTCCGGAGGGCGCTCCGGCGGGGACTCCGGCGGGGGCCCCTCGGGTCGGTCCCACGACCACGGACACGGCCACGGCCACGGCCATGGCCCGGCGGCCCCCGTCTCGAAGCACCTGCGCAAGGTCATCGCCGCCGTACTGATCCCCTTCGCCGCGGCCGTCTTCGTCGGCATGCTGGTCCTCTGGCCGGGCGGCGCCCCCGGCCACGAGCGCACGGGGGTGGGATTCGACCGGCAGACCCAGCAGGGCGTGGTCACCTCGCTCGAACAGGTCGACTGCAAAACCGTGAACGCCGGCCAGGTCCCGACGACCGCGGCTCCTTCTACCCCCGAGGGCCGCCAGGCCCAGGCCGAGCAGACCGGCGACTGCAAGAAGGCCACCGTCGAGGTCACCAGCGGCCCGGACAAGGGCCGCACCTTCGTGGAGGTCGTCCAGCCGGGCGCGCCGCGGCAGTTGGAGGACGGCCAGGAGGTGGTGGTGGCGTACGCGCCGGACGCCCCGCGGGACCTCCAGTACTCGGTGATCGACGTGAACCGGAAGCTCCCGCTGGCGGTGCTGGCCGGCATCTTCGCCGTCGCCGTGGTCGTCGTCGGCCGGATGCGCGGGCTGTTCGCGCTGATCGCCCTGGTCATCAGCTTCGGTGTGCTGACCCTCTTCATCCTCCCGGCCATCCTGCAGGGATCGAACCCGCTGGTCGTCGCGGTGGTCGGGGCGAGCGCCATCATGCTGATCGCGCTGTACATGTGTCACGGCCTGACGGCCCGGACCTCGGTGGCCGTCCTCGGCACGCTCGTCTCGCTGCTGCTGATCGGTCTGCTGGGCTCGGTGTTCATCGACTGGGCGTTCCTCAGCGGCAACACCGACGACAACACCGGACTGATCCACGGGCTGTACCCGGAGATCGACATGAGTGGTCTGCTGCTCGCAGGCATCATCATCGGATCGCTGGGCGTGCTCGACGACGTGACGGTCACCCAGACTTCGGCGGTCTGGGAACTCCACCAGGCAGACGCCGCGATGGGGCGGCGAGCGCTGTACAAGGCGGCCATCAGGATCGGTCGCGACCACATCGCGTCGGTGGTCAACACCCTGGTGCTCGCCTACGCGGGTGCCGCGCTGCCGCTGCTCCTGCTGTTCTCGATCGCCAACAGCAGCATGGGCTCGGTGGCCAACAGCGAGCTGGTCGCGGTGGAGATCGTACGGACCCTCGTGGGGTCGATCGGCCTGGTGGCCTCGGTCCCCCTGACCACCGCACTGGCCGCGCTGGTGGTGTCCGCCGACCGAACGGGGTCCCCGGCCGGCGCCCCGGCCGCGGGGCCGGTCCGTGGCCGGGGCCGACGGCGCAAGCGCTGACCAGCTAGATCAGCCGGCGTTCTGCTCGTTCTGCTGCGATTCGGCGAGGATCTTGCCGAGAGCCTCGTCGAGGTTCTCCTCGAAGTCCCCCAGGTTGCGCTCCTGTCCGAGCGGAACGATCCGGTCGGTCCGGTCGAGGAACGCGACGAGCGGCGCCGCGCTGGCGCGGAACAGGGCCCGGTCGCCGCCGACCTGGAGACGGATGTGGACGTCGGACAGGTCCTCCGGGTGGGTGGGGGCGATGTGCACATCGCCGTCACCGCATGGCTTGTTGATGCCGTCGAGAAGCAGTTCGCGGCCGAACGCCCAGGTCACGGGCGCGTCTCCGGGAAGGTGGAAGGTCAGGCGGACTGCGTAGGGGTCGCGTGCGTCGTACCGGAGTTCCACCGGAATCCGGAACGAGAGCTCCTCGGAAACGAGGAAGCTCATCATGACCTCTGCCTGTACCGACTCGCGCATTGACTACCCCGCTGTAGTTGAAGTGGCCAGGAATGATCGCCCAAGACCCACTTGACAAGAGTGGTGGAAGCGGTAGCAGATCACAAGGAGTGAGTTTTCAGATACTGATAGAGAACGAGAGGGTACTCAACAGCGCGCCTACTTCACTCTGTAGCCGATTGACTACATACAGCAATCGCTCTTCTTGGTGGAGAGGTAGAGAAATGGCCATCGTTGCGACCGTATCGCCGGCCGTAATGGGGATGGCGGCACAGATCGTGCCGAGGGCATATTCCTGACGTTCGATCACCGGCTGCATTCGCCCGAGCGCCCCGATCCGGTCTTCCAGGGACCGTAGATCGCGGACGGTATAGGGGGTGATGGCCTCGACCGGATGACGGTCGTAGTACTCCTTGCGCGTCTTCTCGTCGAGTTGCCCGAGCAGGCACTGCCCGATGGCGTGCGCATGGCCGGTCGCCCGGAAGTCGGCCCACTCCTCGCAGGCCGGGCTGGCCGGGGTGTCCGAGACACCCACGACCTCGATCTCACCCTCGCGGTAGACAGCGAAGTAGACGGGGGCCCCGACCGTGTCGCGGAAGTGCGCGAGCGAGTCGAGGATCATGCTGCGACGTTTCTGCTGGAGTCCCCCATCGGCGAGTCGCGCCGCGGCCTCGCCCAGTACGAACACTCCGCGCACTCTGCGCAGATAGCCCTCGTGCGTGAGTGTGCGCAACAGATGGTACGCGGTGGGAAGCGGGAGCCCGGCCTCGCGCGCCAGCTGTTTTGCCGGGGCTCCCTCGCCATGGGACCCCGCCGCTTCGAGCAGCCTCAGCGCGCGCTGCACCGAACCGATCAGAGTCGGCACACCGGCATTGTGAATCGGAGACAAAGCTCACCCCCAGGCGTGGCGGCGGGCCCTTGGGGAGGCCCGCCCTGCGGAGGGACCGCCCCCGCGCGTGCCGTGGCTCCTGGGGGTCGTACTCGGCGGCTCGTTTGCGGCGCCGCAGGTCAGAGCGGCAGGTCGGAACGGTGGTACCGGCTTTCGGTGCCCAGGGAACGGCATAGATTGCCACTCTATCCACCGATTCCGGAGATGTGAGCCGTTCAGCGGGTCATGTTCCCTCACCTGGCTCAATCCCGTATCCGCCCGGACCGCTCCTGGCTACCACTCGCCGGAGGAGGACTTCGAGCCGCCGCCGCTGAACTTCTTCACCACGAAGATCAGGCCGACGACGAGGCCGACGAAGAGAAGCAGCTTGAAGACGATTCCGATCAGCGCGCCCAGGATGCTGGTGATCACACCGCCGAAGACGAAGAGGGCCAGCAGCGGAACCGCCACCCACTTAACCCACCAGGGCATGCCTGCGAATGTCTCTCGGATGCCGTCCATGTCCTCGACCTCTTCTTCGTCCGTCACTTCGTCCGTTGCTTCCTGCTCCCGATGCTAGGAGTCCAGGGCCTCGTTCCGGGGCCAGCGAGCCCCCGGAGTCCCCTGATCCGCCCCCTAGGGGGATCAGGGCCGTGACCCTCATCCGGCCGGACCGCTCAGCCCTCCGGAGGAGAGAAGACCACCATCACCTTCAGGTCCTCGGTGATGTGGTGGAACTTGTGCGCGGCACCCGCCGGGACGTAGACGACGCTGCCGCGCGCCACGGTCGTCGTCTCCTCCCCGACCGTGATCGAAGCCCGGCCACTGACGACGAAGTACACCTCGTCCTGCCGGTGCGGAAGCTGCGGATCTGTCTGTCCGGCGTCGAGCGCGTACAGCCCGACCGACATGTTCCGCTCGCGCAGGAACTGCAGATAGGCGCCGTCGTTCGCGGCCCGCTCCGCTTCGAGCTCGTCAAGCCGGAAGGCTTTCATCGTGGTTGTGCCCCTTGTACTCGATCGTTCCCACGCATCCGCTGATCCGCGGATGTCCCACCGGGATCTTCTCTGCCACGATCAGACACATGACGAATTTCGTAGTCAAGACGCTCGCCAACGCGGCCGCCCTGGCCGTCGCCATCTGGCTGCTTTCCGGCATCACCCTCGACGACGGCAGCAGCACGGGCCGACGGGCGCTCACCCTGATCCTGGTCGCGCTGGTCTTCGGCCTCGTCAACTTGCTCGTCAAGCCGTTGGTGAAGCTGCTCTCGCTGCCGCTGTTCATTCTCACCCTCGGCCTGTTCACCCTCGTCGTGAACGCCCTGATGCTGCTGCTGACCTCGTGGCTGGCCTCGAAGCTCGATCTCAGCTTCCACGTCGACGGCTTCTGGACCGCGCTCCTCGGCGGCCTGATCATCTCCCTCGTCTCCTGGGCCGTGAACATGGTCCTGCCCGACAAGGACTGAACGGGCCCGCCATGTACCGCGTCTGCTTCGTCTGCACGGGCAACATATGCCGCTCCCCCATGGCCGAGTCGGTCTTCCGCGCCCGCGTGGCGGCGGACGGACTCGACGCCCTGGTCGAGGTGGACAGCGCCGGGACCGGCGGCTGGCACGAGGGGAACGGCGCCGATCCGCGCACCATCGCCGTCCTGGAGGCGGCCGGCTACGAGCAGGACCACCGGGCCCGCCGGTTCCGCTCCTCCTGGTTCGCCCGCCTGGACCTCGTCATCGCGCTCGACGCCGGGCATCTGCGGGACCTCCGGGCGCTCGCGCCCACTGCGCAGGATGCCGCCAAGGTGCGGCTGCTGCGGTCCTACGATCCTGCGGCCTCGGCCGCGGAGACCGACGTACCCGACCCCTACTACGGGCCGCTCGACGGGTTCGAGGAGTGCCTGGAGCTGGTCGAGGCCGCGAGCCCCGGCCTGCTGGACGCCGTACGCGCCGCCGTGAAGGAGCCCACCACGTGAACGAATACGCCTCCCTGCCCCGGGAGACCGGAGCGTCCGCGCTCGGCGACGGCACCCGCGCCGTCCGGGCGGGACTGCCCGAGGCCGTCAAGAACGAGCCGCCCCTGCCCGGACCGGTCTTCGCCGCCCACTTCCACCTCCCCGGCGACGTCGAGGGCCCGTACGCCTACGGCCGCGACACCAACCCCACCTGGACGCTGCTGGAACGGGCGATCGGGGAACTGGAGGCCCCCGGCGAGGACGTGCACACCATCGTCTTCGCCTCCGGCATGGCGGCGGTCTCCGCCGTCCTCTTCTCCCAGGCGCACACCGGTGACACCGTGGTCCTCCCCGACGACGGCTACCAGGCGCTGCCCCTGCTACGCGAGCAGCTGGAGGCGTACGGGATCCGCGTACGCACCGCGCCGACCGGCAACGACGCGCAGCTCGCAGTCCTCGACGGGGCCCGGCTGCTGTGGATCGAGACCCCTTCCAACCCGGGCCTCGACGTGTGCGACGTACGCCGCCTCGTGGACGCGGCGCACGCCGGCCGGACCCTGGTCGCCGTCGACAACACCCTGGCCACCCCGCTCGGGCAACGGCCCCTGGAACTGGGCGCGGACTTCTCGGTGGCGAGCGGCACCAAGGGCCTCACCGGACATGGCGACGTACTGCTCGGGTACGTCGTGTGCCGCGATCCGGAGCTCGCCGCCCGTGTCCGGCGGTGGCGCAAGATCGTCGGTGCCATCCCGGGTCCCATGGAGGCCTGGCTCGCCCACCGCTCGCTCGCCACGATCCAGCTGCGCGCGCAGCGCCAGTGGGCCAACGCGCTGGCCGTGGCCGAGGCGCTGACGCACCGGACGGACGTGAGCGGGCTGCGCTACCCGGGGCTCCTCAGGGACCGCTCCCACAAGACGGCCGTCCGGCAGATGCGGGGCTTCGGGTCGGTGGTCTCCTTCACCCTGCCCGACCGCGCGCACGCGGAGCGGTTCATGGCGGCCCTGCTCCTGGTCGAGGACGCCACGAGTTTCGGCGGGGTACGGTCCACCGCCGAGCGGCGCGGGCGCTGGGGCGGCGACGCCGTACCGGAGGGCTTCATCCGATTCTCCGCCGGCGCTGAGGACACCGGGGACCTGGTCGCGGACGTGCTGCGCGCCCTGGACCACGCGGGGGCTTAGGCCGTCTCTGGGTCGTGGAGAAACGGTCCGAGCCTCCCCCCTGGTGGCTCGGACCTCCCTGGGTTCCGGGCTCACTGAGCGGCCCTCGTCGACAGGGACCGGCTGCGCGAAGAGGGTTCCGCCGCGCTGGAGGCATCCCACTAATCGAGGCCCTCCAAGCCTGCCGCTCGTCACCCGCCACCGGGCCGCCGTCTTCGCTGCGCACCTGGTTCCTCGGCGTGCGGACCGGCAGCCTCGCTCTCGCCCACCGCGCTTTGGGCGCACGACCGGCTGCTGGATGCCGCGGCGCACTGGTGAGTCCCCTTTTCCGGCCGTGGCGCGTTTCAGAAGCGGAACGGCGGGCCACTCTTCTTCCATGACCGAACGTCCCGTCGTCAAACGCACCGCCCGCGCGATCCTGCTCGACGGTGACGACCTGATCCTCATCAAACGCACCAGGCCCGGCGTCGATCCGTACTGGCTCACCCCCGGCGGGGGAGTGGAGTCCTCGGACTCCACCGTCGTCGACGCCCTGCACCGGGAGGTCCACGAAGAACTCGGCGCGAAGATCACCGATGTGGTGCCCTGCTTCGTCGACACCGTCGAGCACATCGCCGACGGGGGCGTGACCGGCGTGAAGGTGCAGCACTTCTTCGTCTGCCGCCTCGAATCGATGGACCCGAGCCTCCGGCACGGACCCGAGGTCGACGAGCCCGAGGGTGAGTACGAGATCGTCCGCGTGCCCTTCAGCCGGGTGGGCATCGCCGCCGTCCATCTCGTCCCGCTGTCCCTGCGGCACTACCTCGACGGCAACATCGAGGGTGTCCGCGCCATGCACGCTTCCGACCTGGGCTGAGGACGGCATGAGACCGGCGGGCTGCCTCCGGTCTCAGCCGGCGATGCCGACCAGTTCCTCCACCGCGTCGTGCCGGATCCGGTCGCAGGGGATGCCGATCCGCAGGAGCTCGTCCACTCCGTTGCGGATCATCGCGGGCGGCCCGGAGATGAAGGCGTCGTACGAGCTCCATGGCCCGTGCTCACCCACCGCGTGCGGCAGCTGTCCGGCCAGCCCGTCGCCGACCACCGGACGTACCGACAGCCACGGGTGCGAGCGCTGGAGGCCCAGCAGCGTGTCCTTGTCGTAGAGGTCGCTGTCACTGCGGGCCCCGAAGAACACCTCGACCGGCCGCCGCTCGCCGTGCACGGCCACGTCTTCGATCAGCGCTTTGATCGGAGCGATCCCCGTGCCCCCGCCCAGGCACAGCATGCCGTTGTCCGTGGTGTGGTCCACCACCATCGATCCGGCCGGCGGTCCCAGGCGCAGTACGTCTCCCGGGCGGGCGTGGCGCACCAGCGCGTTGGAGACCCAGCCCGCGGGGACGGCCTTGACGTGGAAGGACAGCAGTCCGTCGGCGCGCGGCGCCGAGGCGAAGGAGTAGTGCCGCCATACCCGCGGCCACCACGGGGTCTCCAGGCTCGCGTACTGGCCGGCGAGGAAGGCGTAGGGCTGGTCGGGGCGGATGGTCAGCACCGCGATGTCCGGGGTGCGCAGATCATGGGAGACCACCTCGGCGTGCCACCATGCCGGGGCCTTCACGTCCTCCTCCGCCGCCGCGTCGATCATGATCTGGGAGATCGCGGTGTACGCCCTCACCCAGGCGGCTTGCGCCTCGGGCCCCCAACTGTCCTGCGCGTACCGGGCCAGTGCCCCGACGAGGGCCTCGCCGACCGCCGGGTAATGACCGGCCATCGTGCCGTACTTGCGGTGCCCGGCGCCCAGTCGGCGCAGATACGGGACGAGGACGTCCGGATTGTCGATGTGCTCGGCGGCGGTCAGCAGGGCCTTCAGCAGCCGGTCCCGCTGCACGTCCATGGCGACGGGGAACATGTCGCGCACTTCCGGGTGCCCGGTGAACACCAGAGCGTAGAAGTACGAGGTCACCTTGCCGGCGACGGGGGCGATCTCCGCGAGGGTTCGGCGGATGAGTACGGCATCCGGTGAGGGCTCGATCGCACCGCCCTCGCCGGATATCCGGGCCGATTCGCGTCTGGCCGATCTGGTGGGCGGAGCGTCCATGCGGTGCCTCGCTTCGAGCATCTCGGTCGGTCTGCACACGCCACGGCCTATGAATCCGTGGTTCCGGGTTTCACAGCGTGCCAGCCGACTCAGAGGCCTGCGGGGAAATGCAGAAAATCCGCGTTTCGAACCCACTTTCCTCCTAAGATGCGTCAACTCCCGGGCGCGTCAGCCCTACGAGGTGGTATGCCTCCCGCAGATCCCGGCCCTCGTAGACATGGGTCGCTCGCTCGGCCAGAAAGGGCCGCGCATTGACCGCCACCGAGACCGGCACCACATCGAAGAGCATCGCGTCGGTCACCGAATCCCCGTAGGCCACGCAGTCGTCCCGGCGCACACCGAACTGCTCGCAGAGGCGGTCCGCCACCATGACCTTGCCCTCGGGCGTCAGGATCCCGGCCTCCTCCACGGGACAGGTGAACGGCACTGCCGGGAAGACCGAGCCGTGCGCGGCATCTGCACCCCACTCCAGCAGCAGCTCCACGAAGAAGGACGGAGACAGGGAGATCACCGCGCAGTAATCCCCGCGTTCCCGGATCTCCTGCCACACGTCCCGGATTCCCGCGAGCCAGGGAGCCCCGTCGAAGGCCGCTCGGACGTGCGCGGGCGTCAGATCGGCCCAGAGCGCGTGGGCGGCCACCGAGAACTGGTGCGGCCTCATCTTCTGCGCGCCGAAGGCACGTTCCAGCTCAGCGATCTCGGCGCTCAACCCGAGCTGGCGGGAAATCTCGACCGGCGACGACGAGCCGTACATCAGCGTCCCGTCGAGATCGAAGAGGTGCAGGAGGGTCATGGCCAACGAGGCTAGCCCGTCGGTTTCACGTGGAACACCGCGTTTCACGTGGAACACGCCGTTTCACGTGAAACATCGTCCGGCGGTCCGGGCGGGCGTGGCTGGTGTTTCACGTGAAACACCAGCCGCAAACCCTCTGGACGGCTCGCGGTCCATGATCCAGTCTGGGCGGGGTGACACCACCACACATCACCGATCTACCGATCCGGGCACTGACCGTGGACGATCTCCGCCGCTGCGCCGACCTCTCCGAAGATCGCGGATGGCTCCGCGAGGACCACAAGTGGCGTCTGCTCCTCGCCGCCGGAAACGGCTACGGCGTCGACGCCCCGGACGGCCGGGGACTCGCGGCCGCCTGTGTCGTCACCCGCTACGGCGAATCCCACGCCGGAGCGGAGCTCGCCGCCATCGGGATGGTTCTCGTGGCCGAACGCTTCGCCCGCCAGGGTCTGGGCCGCCGTCTGATGACCCACGTCTGCGACGGCGTACTCAAGGGCGTCCCCCTCACCTTGCACGCCACTCCCCACGGGCGCCCTCTCTACGAGGAACTGGGCTTCGAGACCACCGGCCGCGCCGAAATGCTGACAGGCGCCTTCCGGCACGAGGGCGCCCCCGCCCGGTACGACGCCTCCCGGGTCCGTCCGGCGACCGCCGAGGATCTGCCCCGCATCCTGAGCCTGGACGCCGAGGTCTTCGGCACCGACCGCACGCACGTGATCACCCGGCTGCCCGCCTTCGCCGACCAGCTGCTCGTCGCCGAGGACCGCTCCGGAGACGGAACACTCACCGGCTACGCCGCGGCCTGGCCCAACATGCACACCCAGGTCATCGGTCCGCTGATCGCCCATGACACCGCGACCGCCCAGTCCCTGGTCACCGCGCTGGCGATCGGCACCGACCGGGAGCTGCGCACCGATGTCGACGTACGGCACGAGGAACTCCTCGCCTGGCTCAAGGACCGGGGTCTGGCCTCCGTCGCCTTCAACGCCGTCATGACCCGGGACATCCCCCGCCTGCCCGGCGACTGGACCCGCCGGTGGGCGCCGCTCACCGTGGCCGCGGGCTGAGAGGAGAACAGATCATGACCGCCACCCCCGAACTGATGATCCGGCCGGCCACCGAGGCCGATGTGCCCGCCATCGTCGCCATGCTGGCCGACGACCCGCTCGGCGCCACCCGCGAGTCCCCGGACGACCTCACCCCGTACCTCGCGGCCCTGAAGCGGCTCACAGGCGACCCGAACCAGCATCTGGTCGTCGCCGTCCGCGCCGACCGTGTCGTGGGCACCCTTCAGCTGACGATCGTTCCGGGGCTCTCCCGCAAGGGGGCCACCCGTTCCATCATCGAGGGCGTCCGCGTACACGCCGACGAACGTGGCGGCGGCCTGGGCACCCGGTTCATCGAATGGGCCGTCGAGACGTCCCGCGCCGAGAACTGCGCTCTGGTGCAGCTGACTTCGGACGTGACCCGGACCGACGCCCACCGCTTCTACGAACGGCTCGGCTTCACCGCCTCGCACCTCGGGTTCAAGCTCCAGCTTTGACCGGGTGTTCCCGCAAGCCGGGCCGTCGTGTCGGCGGCCCGGCCTACGATCGGGAGGATGAGCCTCCCTCTCGTCACCACCGCCGAGCGACGCCACCGGATCGGTCGGCGCCACCGCCTGGCTCCGTCAGCCCGCGCCGCGACCGTCGCGGAGGCGGCGGACTCCGTCGTCGCCCTGCACGCCACCGACGCCGCGACCGTCTTCCTCTCGGCCCGGGCCCGGCTCGCCGCAGGCGGCCCGGACCTGATCGAGCGGGCGCTCTACGAGGACGTAAGCCTCGTGCGCCTGCTCAGCATGCGCAATACGCTCTTCGCGGTCTCCACCGAACTCGCCCCGCACGTCGACGCCTCCACCGCCCGCGCGATCGCCGCGAAGGAGCGCCGCACCCTCCTCAAACACCTCGAGGAGGACGGACAGGGGTTCGGTGCCGCGTGGCTCGCCGGAGCGGAGGCCGCCACGCTCGCCGCCCTCGACGCCCACGGCCCCTCCACCGGCAGCCAGCTGGCCGCGGCCGTGCCCGCGCTGCGCCAGAAGATCACGATCAGCCGCGGCAAGAAGTACGAGGCCGTGCAGGGGGTCGCCACCCGGGTCATCCGGCTGCTCGCCGCCGACGGCCGGATCCGCCGGGACCGACCGCGCGGCTCGTGGACCTCCAGCCAGTACCGCTGGGTCCACACCCAGCCCTGGCCCGCCGTACCCGCCGCCGAGGCCCGTGCCGAGATCGCCCGCCGATGGCTGCGCGCGTACGGCCCCGCCACCGAGGCCGACCTCAAGTGGTGGACCGGCTGGACCCTCACGGAGGTCCGCAAGGCCCTCGCCGCCGTGGGACCCGATCAGGTCCGCCTCGAGGAGGGCACCACCGCCCTGGTCAGCCCCGGAGACACCGAGCCCGAACCGGCACCGGAACCGTGGGCGGCGCTGCTGCCCGGCCTCGACCCCACCGGCATGGGCTGGGCCGACCGAGGGTTCCACCTCGACCCCGCCCACCGAAGCGCCCTGTTCGACTACGCCGGCAACATCGGCCCCACCGTCTGGTGGAACGGCGAGATCGTCGGCGGCTGGGCGCAGCGCCCCGACGGCGAGATCGTCTGGCGGCTGCTGGGCAGCCCCGGCGGAACCGCCGAGCAGGCGATCACCGCCGAGGCTGCGCGGCTCGCCGCATGGGTGGGAGCGGCCCGGATCACCCCGCGCTTCCGTACTCCGCTGGAGCGTGAACTCGTAGCCTGAGCCACTCCTGGACCTGGGCCGTCAGCCGATGCCCCGCCAGCCCTGCGGGTCCACCCCGCCGGGCACCGGGGCGTCGGCGTCGTACGGCTCCCGGGTGAACACGAAGGACGCCAGGTCGAGATGGCTCACCGAGCCGTCAGCACGGCGCACCACTCGCAGCGTCTCACCGGCGTAGTAGCCGAAGAGCCCGGTCCAGCTGCCGTCCGGCTCCGCCCGGAAGCGGGCCGTGCGCCCGCTCACGCCCACCGGCGCCAGTTCCAGCAGCCCGTCCGAGGTCAGGCGCACCACCTGGGCCGAAGTGCCCCAGTACCACGGACCGCAGAGTTCGAGCGGCACGTGGTCCGACTCCAGGAACGGCCGCCACGGCCGCGGGAATCGCGGTTCGGCGTCCGCCACGATCCCCACGAGATCCGCGGCCACCGTCGAGGCCGGAAGTCCCGAGGTGCAGTTCGCCAGCACCATCGCCGCCACGTCGTCCGCCTCGCTCAGCCACAGCCCCGCGACGAAGCCGGGCAGCGATCCGCTGTGCCCCGCGAGCTTCCGCCCGCCGACGGCCGTCAGTTGCATGCCCAGCCCGTAGCCGTGCTCGGCGAGACCGGGCTCCGGAGGCGAGGCCGCCGTACGCATCTCCCGGACGGACTCGGCGCACAGGACGCGCTCGTCCCCGCGCAGCAGGAAGGCGGCGAACCGTGCCAGGTCCCGGGTCGTGGACCACAGCCGGCCGGCTGCCGCCATCAGTCCGAGGTCCTCCAGCGGTTCGGGCATCATCACGTCCGCCCAGGGGTGCACCGCCCAGCCGCCCGCGTGCGGGGCCTGCGGCCGTCCGCTCGTGCGCTCCAGCCCCAGCGGCTCCAGCACCTCGGCCCGGAGCGCCTCTTCCCAGGGTCTTCCGCGCACCGCCTCCACCAGCGAACCCAGCAGGGTGTAACCCGGGTTGGAGTAGTGGTGCCTGGTTCCCGGTGTCAGCTTGAAGGGCTCCTCCCCCAGCACGTCGGCGAGCTCGGGGCGCTGGTCGCCGGGGGTGCGCTCCCACCACTCGCCGGGCGTCTCCGCCGCCAGCCCGCCGGTGTGGGAGAGCAGTTGGGCGATGGTCACCTGTCCGGCGCCGGTGCCCGGCAGGTGCTTCTCCAGCGGATCGGCGAGCGAGATCAGGCCCTCGTCCCGCAGCCGCATCACGAGGACCGCCGTGAACGTCTTGGTGATCGATCCGATCCGGTACTGCACGTCGCCGTCGGGTCCGTGCCCCTCGACCGAGGTCCGGGAGCCCTCCCAGACCACCTCCCCGCCCCGCAGGACGGCCGCCACCACGGACGGCGCCCGCCCTTCACTCTGCGCGACGGCGATCCGGTGCCGCAGCGCGCGCCGGGTGGCGGGGAGAAGTTCCAGGTCCTCAGCAAGCTCATCCATGATCGGATGCTATGTGTTGGCCATGTCCACGAAGCGGGAGTAGTGACCCTGGAAGGCCACCGTGATCGTGGCCGTGGGGCCGTTACGGTGCTTCGCCACGATCAGGTCCGCCTCACCCGCACGGGGGGACTCCTTCTCGTACGCGTCCTCGCGGTGCAGCAGGATCACCATGTCCGCGTCCTGCTCGATCGAACCCGATTCACGCAGGTCGGAGACCATCGGCTTCTTGTCGGTGCGCTGTTCCGGACCACGGTTCAGCTGGGAGAGCGCGATCACGGGGACCTCCAGCTCCTTCGCCAGCAGCTTGAGGTTTCGGGACATGTCCGAGACCTCCTGCTGACGGCTCTCGGGACGGCGCGAGCCGCCCGACTGCATCAGCTGGAGGTAGTCGATGACCACGAGCGAGAGGTCGTTGCGCTGCTTGAGCCGACGGCACTTGGCCCGGATCTCCATCATCGACAGGTTGGGGGAGTCGTCGATGTAGAGCGGGGCGGCGGAGACGTCCGGCATCCGGCGGGCGAGCCGGGTCCAGTCGTCGTCCGTCATCGTGCCCGAGCGCATGTGGTGGAGCGCCACCCGGGCCTCCGCCGAGAGCAGGCGCATGGCGATCTCGTTGCGCCCCATTTCGAGGGAGAAGATCACGCTCGGAAGGTTGCTCTTGATGGAGCAGGCCCGGGCGAAGTCCAGCGCGAGCGTGGACTTACCCATGGCGGGACGGGCGGCGATGACGATCATCTGGCCCGGGTGCAGGCCGTTGGTCAGCGAGTCCAGGTCCGTGAAGCCGGTGGGGACGCCCGACATCTGGCCGCTGCGGGAGCCGATCGCCTCGATCTCGTCGAGGGCGCCCTCCATGATGTCGCCGAGCGGCAGGTAGTCCTCGGAGGTCCGCTGCTCGGTGACGGCGTAGATCTCGGCCTGGGCGCTGTTGACGATCTCGTCGACGTCGCCGTCGGCCGCGTAACCCATCTGCGTGATCTTCGTACCGGCGGCGACCAGGCGGCGCAGGACGGCGCGCTCGTGGACGATCTCCGCGTAGTACTCGGCGTTCGCCGCGGTCGGCACGGACTGGACCAGGGTGTGCAGATACGAGGCTCCGCCCACCTTGCTGATCTCGCCGCGCCGGGTGAGCTCGGCGCCGACGGTGATCGGGTCGGCCGGCTCGCCCTTGGCGTACAGATCGAGGATGGCCTGGTAGATCGTCTCGTGCGAGGGGCGGTAGAAGTCGTGGCCCTTGAGGACCTCGACGACATCCGCGATGGCGTCCTTGGAGAGCAGCATGCCGCCGAGCACCGACTGCTCGGCATCGAGGTCCTGGGGAGGAACGCGCTCGAAGCCGCCGCCACCGCCGGAGTCCCAGGAGCCGCCCTCGCGGCCCCGGTCGTGCTGTTCGTCCCCGCGGCCGCGGCCTTCGCTGTGACGGCGCGGACGGGCGGGCAGACGGTCACCCGGACCGCTGTCGGCCCAGGGGTCGTCCATGGGCTCGGCCATGCTCACCGGGCCGCCTCCTCCCGTCCGCAACGCGGACCTTGCCGTGTCGCTCTTTCTACGACACGGCTCTGACATTTGGGGCACCCGAATCCGCCGGCGGCGAGTCGGGCAACGCACCACGGTAGGCCCGAGAGCGGCATCAGCCAATCTTGTTATCCACAGGCTGTGTGGACGACCTGTGGACGACGGCGCCAATGCTGTGGGTAACTCGCCGGAAGCTGTGCACGGACCGGGGGACGACGCTGTGGACAAAATCACCTGCACCACCCTGTTACCGCCCCTGACCTGCAGCTTCCTCGTCCAGAAGCGGCCGTGGAGAAATTTCTCGGCCACCCTCTCGAGATCGCCTCCAACGAGGTGTGAGGAACGCCCAAGTCAACGCGCCAGTAAGGATCCAAGGCTGGTTGCATCCATTACCTGTGGAAGATTAGATTGAGCGCATGACACAGGCACTCGCAGCGCCCAAGGCAGGGCCGGGACGGCATGACCGAGAGATCTTCGCACTCGCTCTCCCTGCCTTCGGCGCACTTGTCGCCGAGCCCCTGTTCGTGATGGCAGACAGCGCCATCGTGGGGCACCTCGGCACTCCCCAGCTGGCCGGCCTCGGCATCGCCGCCGCGGTACTGACCACCGCCGTGAGCGTCTTCGTCTTCCTCGCCTACGCCACCACTGCGGCCGTCTCCCGCCGCGTCGGCGCGGGAGACCTCCGGGCGGGCATCCGGCAGGGGATCGACGGCATCTGGCTCGCCCTCCTGCTGGGCGCGGCCGTCGTCGCCGTGGTGCTGCCGGCCACCCCCTCACTCGTCTCGCTCTTCGGGGCCTCCGACACCGTCGCTCCGTACGCGATCACCTATCTGCGGATCTCCGCCCTGGGTATCCCAGCCATGCTCATGGTCCTGGCCGCCACTGGGGTCATCCGCGGCCTCCAGGACACCCGTACGCCGCTCTACGTCGCCATCGGCGGCTTCGCCCTCAACGCAGGCCTGAACGTCGCCCTGGTCTACGGTGCGGGCCTCGGCATCGCCGGTTCCGCCTGGGGCACGGTCATCGCCCAGTGCGCCATGGCCGCTGCCTTCCTCGTCGTGGTCGTCCGAGGAGCCCGGCGCCACGGCGCCTCGCTGCGCCCCGACCCCGCGGGGATCCGGGCCTGTGCCCAGGCGGGCGCTCCGCTGCTGGTCCGCACCCTGTCGCTGCGCGCGATCCTGTTGATCGCCACCGGCGTGGCCGCCCGGCTCGGCGACGCCGACATCGCCGCCCACCAGATCCTGCTCTCCCTGTGGAGCCTGCTCGCCTTCGCCCTGGACGCCATAGCGATCGCCGGGCAGGCGATCATCGGCCGCTACCTGGGCGCGGGCGACACCGACGGCGCCAGGGCCGTCTGCCGCCGCATGGTGCAGTGGGGGATCGCCTCCGGCGTCGTGCTCGGTCTGCTGGTCGTCCTGTCCCGCCCGGTGTTCATCCCGCTGTTCACCGGTGATCCGGCCGTCGAGGCGGCCCTGCTGCCCGCCCTGCTGGTCGTGGCCCTCTCCCAGCCGGTCTCCGGCATCGTCTTCGTGCTCGACGGGGTCCTGATGGGCGCCGGAGACGGCCGCTACCTGGCCCGCGCCATGCTCCTGACCCTCGCCGCCTTCGCCCCGGCCGCACTGCTCGTGCCGGTCCTCGGTGGCGGCCTGACGGCGCTCTGGTGGGCCATGACGCTGATGATGATGGTCCGGATGATCACCCTGCGGCTGCGCGCCCGCTCGGGCCGGTGGCTGATCGTCGGGGCCACCCGCTGACGACTGTCCGGGCCCTTCCGTGTTTCACGTGAAACACGCCCCGGTCCGTCCCTGCCCGTGTTTCACGTGAAACGGCGCCGGAAAACGACGAAGGGCCGCACCCCAGGGGG